>JBGVJO010000036.1:0-8145 GCA_045129535.1 Eubacteriales bacterium | reverse complement strand
GTATCCTGTACTACACAGGTAAGACGCACAAGATGGGCGAGACTCACGACGGCGGCGCTACCATGGACTGGATGGAGCAGGAGCAGGAAAGAGGTATTACCATTACCTCCGCTGCAACTACTTGCTTCTGGAACAACACTCGTATCAACATTATCGACACCCCCGGCCACGTTGACTTTACCGTAGAGGTTGAGCGCTCTCTGCGCGTTCTCGACGGCTCCGTTACTGTCTTCTGTGCAAAGGGCGGCGTTGAGCCCCAGTCTGAAACCGTTTGGAGACAGGCTGATATGTACAAGGTTCCGCGTATGGGCTACGTCAACAAGATGGATATCAACGGCGCGAACTTCTATCGCGTTGTGGATATGATGCATGACAGACTCCATGCAAATGCGGTTCCGATCCAGCTTCCTATCGGCGCGGAGACCACTTTCCGCGGTATCATCGACCTGATGAACATGGAAGCGGACGTTTACTACGATGACCTCGGTAAGGACATGCGTGTCGAGCCCATTCCGGAAGACATGCTGGAGCAGGCTGAGGAATATCATGCACAGATGGTTGAGTCCATCTGCGAAACAGACGAAGCTCTGTTTGAGAAATACTGCAATGGCGACGAGATCTCCGTTGAGGAGCTGAAGGCGGCTCTCCGCAAGGCTACCATCGACAACAAGATCGTTCCCGTTGTTTGCGGTACTTCTTACAAGAATAAGGGCGTACAGAAGTTGCTCGATGCTATCATCGACTACATGCCCGCGCCTACCGACATCGAATCCATGAAGGGTATTAACCCCGACACGAACGAAGAAGAAGAGAGACACGCATCCGATGAGGAGCCCTTCTCTGCTCTCGCGTTCAAGATCGCTACCGATCCGTTCGTTGGTAAGCTCTGCTTCTTCCGTGTATACTCCGGTGTGATCAATGCCGGTGATACAGTATATAACTCCACCAAGGGCAAGCGCGAGCGTCTCGGACGTATCGTTCAGATGCACGCAAACTCCCGCCAGGATATCGATACCTGCTACGCCGGTGATATCGCTGCCGTAGTTGCTACCAAGTTCACCACTACCGGTGATACTTTCTGCGACGAAAAGCATCCGATCATCCTGGAGAGCATGGAATTCCCGGAACCCGTTATCCGTCAGGCAATCGAGCCCAAGACTCGTGCCGGTCAGGAAAAGATGGGTATCGCTCTCGCCAAGCTGGCTGAAGAAGATCCGACCTTCCGCACCTATACGGATGAGGAAACCGGTCAGACCATCATCGCCGGAATGGGCGAGCTTCACCTGGAGATCATCGTGGATCGTCTGCTCCGCGAGTTCAAGGTAGAAGCAAACATCGGTAAGCCCCAGGTTGCTTACAAAGAGACCATCCGCAAGAAAGTGGATCACGAGTGCAAGTACAAACGTCAGTCCGGTGGTTCCGGTCAGTACGGTCACGTTAAGATCACCGTTGAGCCCAATGAGCCCGGTAAGGGTTACGAGTTCGTTAACGCCGTAACCGGCGGTGCTATTCCGAAGGAATACATCGAGCCCGTTAACCAGGGTATCCAGGGTGCTATGCAGAACGGTGTTCTGGCCGGCTACAACGTAGTTGACGTTAAGGTTACTTTGTACGATGGTTCTTACCACGAAGTTGACTCTTCTGAGATGGCGTTCAAGATCGCCGGTTCTATGGCGTTCAAGGAAGCGATGAGAAAGGCCGATCCCGTTCTTACCGAGCCTATCATGAAGGTTGTTACCATTACTCCCGATGACTATCTCGGCGATATCATCGGCGACTTCAACTCCCGCCGCGGTCTGATTCAGTCCATGGAACCCCAGAACAACGGTGCTACCGAGGTTCTCGCATTCGTTCCTCTGGCTGAGATGTTCGGTTACGCAACGGATCTCCGTTCCAAGTCTCAGGGTCGTGCCCTGTACTCCATGGAACCGGCTCACTTCGCTGCAGTTCCGAAGTCCATCCAGGAAGAGATCGTTACCGTCCGCGCAAAGAACAAATAATTTACAAACCTATATATTTTAGGAGGATTTACCAATGGCAAAGGCAAAATTTGAGCGCAACAAGCCCCACGTTAATATTGGTACCATCGGTCACGTTGACCATGGTAAGACCACTCTGACCGCAGCTATCACCAAGACTCTGTCTCTTGGCTCTGGCAACGTTGAGTTCCTGGCATACGACCAGATCGACAACGCTCCCGAAGAGAAGGCTCGTGGTATCACAATTAACACCCGTCACGTTGAGTACGAGACCGCCCTGCGTCACTATGCGCACGTTGACTGCCCCGGACACGCTGACTACGTTAAGAACATGATCACCGGTGCTGCTCAGATGGACGGCGCTATCCTGGTTGTTGCTGCAACCGACGGCCCCATGGCTCAGACTCGTGAGCACATCCTGCTCGCTCGTCAGGTAGGCGTTCCTGCACTGGTTGTATTCATGAACAAGTGCGACCTCGTTGATGACGATGAGCTGTGCGATCTCGTTGAGATGGAAATCCGCGATCTGCTGTCCGAGTACGACTTCCCCGGCGACGATATTCCGATCGTTCGTGGTTCCGCTCGTGAGGCTCTGGAGTCTACTTCCACCGATACTTCCGATGCAGCTTACGCTCCTATCATGCAGCTGATGGCAGAAGTTGACGCTTACATTCCTACCCCCGCTCGTAAGGCTGACGAACCCTTCCTGATGCCTGTCGAGGACGTATTCTCCATCACCGGTCGTGGTACTGTTGCTACCGGTCGTGTAGAGCGTGGTACTGTTAAGATGGCTGACAACGTAGAAATCGTTGGTCTGGCCGACGAGAAGAAGTCCACCGTTATCACCGGTATCGAGATGTTCCGTAAGCTGCTCGACTCCGCTGAGGCTGGCGACAACGTAGGTCTGCTGCTCCGTGGTGTTCAGAAGAACGAGATCGAGCGCGGTCAGGTTCTCTGCAAGCCCGGTTCCATCAACCCCCACACCAAGTTCTCCGGTCAGGTTTACGTACTGCAGGAGAAAGAGGGTGGCCGTCAGAAGCCTTTCTTCTCTGGCTACCGTCCTCAGTTCTACTTCAGAACTACCGACGTTACCGGCACCATCCAGCTTCCCGCTGACGTTGACATGTGCCGCCCTGGCGATAACGTTGTAATGAACGTTGAGCTCATTACTCCTATCGCTATCGAGAAGGGTCTCCGTTTCGCTATCCGTGAGGGTGGTAGAACCGTTGGTTCCGGCGTTGTTTCCGAGATCGAGGCTTAATCACTAACCACTAGGTTTTTCGGATCACCGGCGCCTGTCGCCGGTGATCTTCTTTTTCCAAACTGAATATATTTCTTCGGGGAATGGTGAAAATCCATACCGGTGGTAAAGTCCACGAACATCCTATGGGATGCCGAACAGGTGAGATTCCTGTACCGACGGTTACAGTCCGGATGAGAGAAGATATGCTCGTCAGCCGAGCGGTATATCCGCACGACTTGGAAGTAATACCCCGACAGGTTTTACCCGTCGGGGTTTTATCTTCTCCTTGTACTATTATTACGAGGGAGAATTACTATGTCAACGAAATCAAAAACTTCTATCCGTTATATGGCACGCGTCGCCGTTTTGACTGCGATTGCCTCCGTGCTTATGCTTTGGGAATTTCCTCTTTGGTTTGCGCCCGGATTCTACAAGCTGGACGTATCCGAAGCGGTGATCCTTATGGGAGGATTCGCTCTGGGTCCCGGGGCCGCTATCCTGATTGAATTTCTGAAAAATCTGATCAACATACTGCTGAACGGCACCACCACCGCATACATAGGTGAAATGGCCAACTTCATCACGGGCTGTGCGTTTGTCGTTCCGGCAGCGGTGATCTATAAATACCACAAAAACAAGAAAAGCGCGCTGATCTGTATGATCACCGCTTCCCTTTCCCTTATGGTGATCGGCAGCCTTTTGAATTACTTCGTTCTGATCCCTGCCTTTTCCCGTTTCTATAATCTGCCCGTCGAGGACATCATCAGTATGGGCGCCGCAGTAAACCCGCTGGTTACCGATTTGAAATCCCTGGTGGTTTGGGCAGTTGCCCCCTTCAATCTGGCAAAAGGCGTTATCTGCTCCACTCTCGCCATGCTTTTGTACAAGCGCGTATCCAAAATTCTGCACATTTGATTCCGTCCGCCTTGCGAAACGATGGAATGTGTGGTACAATAATCCGTAGAATCATCGAAAGGAGAGGTGCGTCCTATGCTGGAAATCGTAAAGGAATATCTGTACGTCTTCTTTTGCGCTATGGTTCCTCTGATTGAGTTGCGTGGATCCGTCATCATCGGTGCGGGAATGGGTATGCCCTGGTTCGCCAATCTGGTGCTCAGCGTGATCGGAAATATGCTGCCGGTGCCGTTTATTCTTCTGTTCATCCGAAAAATCCTCGCCTGGATGCACAACACCAAGCACTTTAAAGGATTTGCTCAGTGGTTGGAGAAAAAAGCGCACAGCAAGTCCGATCGTGTATTGCGCTACGCCTCTTTGGGACTGGTGCTGTTCGTCGGTATTCCCCTGCCCGGCACGGGCGCGTGGACGGGCGCTTTGATTGCGTCGCTTCTGGATATGCGCATGAAGTATTCCCTGCCCGCCATCTTTGCCGGTGTATGCCTTGCTGGCGTGATTATGTGCTGTGCCAGCTACGGCATGGTATCGTTCCTTTCGTTTTTACTTTGATTTCTTACCCGGAAACCACCCGTTTCCGGGTTTTTGCGTATTTTTCATAAAACCACCTAACAAATCCGTTTTTCACCGACTATACAGATGAAAGCATTGATCAATCGCTTTGGAGACAACAAATGAAAAAACAAGAACTGCTGCAAAAGATCGATAACGAGCTGATCGAAAAACTGTACGGTTTTTGCTACGCCCGCACCAACGACAGCTACGAGGCACAGGATCTGTGCTCCGATATTCTGTATGCGCTGATTAAGACAGCGGCGGGCGAGGGCGAGATCCGGGATCTGTACGGCTTCATCTGGCGGGTGGCCCGCAACGTATATGCGGACTTTTCCGAAAAGCGCCGGCGGGAAACAGATGCCCGCATTTCCGATGATCCGGAGGAGATTCTATCCGGTATCGCGGCGGAGGAGGATGAGGAAGACGACACGGAGGAGTTGCTCCGGGCGGTGTACCGCCGCATCTCCTATCTGACTCGGGCGTACCGGGAGGTAATGATCGCCTTCTACATCGACGGAAAATCCACCGCGCAGATCGCAAAAGAGCAGAAGATCAGCGAAACTGCCCTGCGGCAGCGGCTATTTGCGGCACGGAAGAAAGTGAAAAGCGAGGTAGACAAAATGAACGATACGAATAACAGACCTACATCTTTGAGCAAGGTGGACTATGTAATTTGGGGCTCCGGCAATCCTTTGTGGGGGGATCCCTTGAACGGATTTGAGCGGGAGTTCTCCAAGCACGTACTGTGGCTGTGCTTCAAAAAGCCCTCCGGTGCCACCGAGATTGCGGAGGAATTGGGCGTTCCCACCGTATATGTGGAAGAGGAATTGGAGATTCTCACCCGGGGTGCCAACGGCAAGTACGGACTTCTGCGCAAGCTGGCCAACGGCAAGTACGCTATCAACTTCGTACTGTTTGATACGGACGTGATGGAAAAAGCCACTGCCCTCTACGAGGAATGGCTGCCCCAGATCTGCGACGTCATCGCGGAGTATATTGAGGAGCACAAGGAAGAATACCTGTCCTTCCCCTATCTGAACAAAAAGGTGGATCTCAATCTGATCCTGTGGCAGCAGGTGCACAATCTTGCAGGAACTGTAGACAGAATTGTTTACTCTATACTGGCTGAGAAGCACTTCGCAAAAGAACAGAAACCCGATCGTCCTTTCAGTGTATTTGGCTATGTGGATAACGGAAAGGTTTACGGCGGCGGCCGAGACAGCATCAAGGCCAATAACGTCTGCGGATTCTCTGAGATCCATATGGTAAACATCTACAACAAACGCCTCCAAAAGCATTTTGCATGCGAACATAATATTTCCAACGATCCGCAGATTCAGTTGGCGCTGAAGGCTATCGACGGTCTGGCCGTTGCTTCCCTTTCCGATGTGGAAAAGGAGCACGCGGCAAAAGCCATCGAGCAGGGGTATTTGTATCGGGAGGGTGACACGCTGTACACCAAGATTCTGGTCAATGATGGGAAGGATTCCGATTGCCTGTTTGCTGTCACCCGCAATCTGACCAGCGAAGTCCTTACGAAAGAGGCGGAAGCCATCGCTGAGAAGTTGGCAGATCTGATCCGGAAGAATGTGCCCGAATATCTGCACGGCGAGTGGAGTTTCGCCAATGAACTTGCCAGCTTGCCCGTCTTTGATGCGCTGGTAGAGTCACTGATCGAGCGCGGTCTGCTGACTCCGCCGGAGAACCGTCTCGGTGCGGAAGGCTGCTGGATGAGCGTGGAGAAGTAAGTGGTTTTGAGAGGACAAGTTGCGCTGCGTAACTCATCCGCAAAGAGTATACGGGGCGTCGCGGCGCCGTCCCCTACGAGTATACAAACACTCATTTTTGTAGGGGCTGGCGCCCTCGACAGCCCGAGTTCATAAGAAACAAACTTTGACACTCCCCCAACCGGGAACAATCCTGTGATTGTTCCCGGTTATTTTGCATTTATCCCTTGCATTATGACGAAGGCGGTGGTATAATGTATGTGTATGTAAACTTACTTATCCAGAGTGGCGGAGGGACCGGCCCCATGAAGCCCGGCAACCTACCGATTTTTCGGCAAGGTGCTAATTCCTGACAGATGAGTTTGAGCATTCCACATGGATGGTCTCAGGCTCTGCCCGGGGCTTTTTTCTTTGCCAAGAGAAAGGAATATATTATGAGAAGACTCTTTACATCCGAATCCGTAACCGAAGGACATCCCGACAAAATCTGCGACCAGATCTCTGATGCGATCCTGGACGAGATGCTCCGTCAGGATCCCATGTCCCGTGTGGCCTGCGAAACCACCTGCACCACCGGCCTGGTTATGGTTCTCGGTGAAATCACCACATCCGCTTACGCGGACATTCCCACCATCGTACGCGAGACCGTACGCGAGATCGGCTACGACCGTGCCAAGTACGGCTTCGACTGCGACACCTGCGCGGTGCTGAACTCCATTCACGAGCAGTCTGCGGACATCGCTATGGGCGTTGACCGTGCGCTGGAATCCCGTGATCAGGAGGACAAGTTCGACATCGGCGCCGGCGACCAGGGTCTTATGTTCGGCTATGCCTGCAACGAGACTCCCGAATTTATGCCCTTCCCCATTTCCGCCGCCCACAAGCTGGCTCGCCGTCTGACCGAAGTGCGCAAGAACGGCACTATGGCTTATCTCCGTCCTGACGGAAAGACCCAGGTTACCGTGGAGTACGAGGACGACAAGCCCGTACGCATTGATACCATCGTCGTATCCTCCCAGCACGATCCTGAGGTATCCCTTGAGCAGATCCGTGCCGACGTGATCGAGCACGTGATCCGTCCCATCATCGATCCCGCTCTGATGGACGAAAAAACCATCATTCACGTAAATCCCACCGGCCGATTCGTAATCGGCGGCCCCCACGGCGACAGCGGTCTGACCGGCCGTAAGATCATCGTGGACACCTACGGCGGATACTCCCGCCACGGCGGCGGTGCGTTCTCCGGCAAGGATCCCACCAAGGTGGATCGTTCCGCTTCCTACATGGCCCGCTACATCGCCAAGAACATCGTAGCTGCCGGCCTGGCCGACAAGTGCGAGGTGCAGCTGGCATACGCCATCGGTGTAGCCCGCCCCGTATCCGTTCTGGTCGACACGTTTGGCACTGCCAAGATCGACGAAAACAAGATCGCCGACTACGTGGCTGAGAACGTGGATCTCCGTCCCGCCGCCATCATCGATCGGTTTGATTTGCGCCGTCCCATCTACCGTCAGCTGGCTGCCTACGGTCACATGGGCCGTGAGGATCTGATGGCTCCCTGGGAGGCTTTGGATCTGGTTCCCGCCATGCAGAAGGCACTTCTGTAATTGCATTTCCTTTGGGCTGTTGCCGTCAGGCAACAGCCTTTTTTGACACCTTCCCGTCTCTTCCCGCATAAAATGATATAAATCATCTTATGGGGGGGAAAGTATGGACAGCGTCACCACCA
>JBGVJO010000035.1:0-2911 GCA_045129535.1 Eubacteriales bacterium | reverse complement strand
TACGTTCACGGCAGAAATCCGCACCGCGGATATTCCGGGCCTCTCTGAGGCAGACGATCTTCGCATCGTGATGGAGCTTTCCACCCGTGCGGCCATGACCCGAGACTATCCGGAGAATATGACGGAGAAAAAGATCGATCTGGATTACATGCTGGGTTACCGCTGTGACGCGGGAGAAAACCGAAACACCTTCCCCCAGACGGATTTGATCAGGAATCCGGGTATGGTGGAGATTCTGGCAGACGGTGTTGTCATCAAACGGATGTGGCTGGAGGACTGCCCGGCGGACGCGCGGGGTATGCTGTCCCACCACTATCAGGCGGACGATCAGCTGCTGGACGAGGCCGGCAGTTACGGATATTTGTGCGATGCAACCGTTCCTACCGCCCTTCTGTTCAAGCTGAAGGAGAGGGAAAGCTTCACGCTTTCCATTCGTATGTGTGACGATTGCGGCCTGTCCCTGTACGGACGGCGCAGCGGCCGGTACGGAATCGGCGTGGTGCTTCGCGCAGAATAAACAATAGAAAAAAGTGGATACCGGAATCGGTATCCACTTTTTTATTACATTTCCTGTGCCCAGGTGCCGTTTACAAAGATGGGCGTTGCCTTGCCGTCCTTGTAGCCGGTGATGCTCATGTCGGGTGCACCGATCATGAAGTCCACGTGGATCATGCTGTCGTTGATGCCCAGTGCGTGGCATTCCTCGTGGGTCTTGTTCTGGAAGTCGTTGATGGTGTCCATGAAGCCGCGGCCCAGCGCTACGTGGCAGCTGGCGTTCTCATCGAAGAGGGTGTTGTAGAACAGAACGCCGCTCTCGGAGATGGGGCTGTCCTTGGGTACCAGAGCCAATTCGCCCAGATAGCCTGCGCCCTCGTCCATGCTCAGCATGCGATCCAGAAGAGGCTTGCCAACCTCAGCATCCCACTCTACTGCCTTGCCATCTTTGAAGGTGATATAGAACTTATCGATCAGCTGACCCTGATAGGAGAGGGGCTTGGTGGAAACCAGTTTGCCGTCTGCACAGCCCTTCTTGGGGCTGGTAAAGATCTCCTCGGTGGGCATATTGGGGTTGAAGAAGTTGCCCAGAAGGGAAACCTCACCGCCGCCGCACCAGTGGCCTTCGGGAATAAGAGACGCACGGAAGTCGGTGCCGTTTGCGCTCTTGTACTCCAGATAATCGAAGTGCTGCTCGTTGAGCCAGGCGCATCTTGCCTTGAAGGCCTCGTTGTGCTGATTCCACGCCTCGATGGGATCGTTGTCTTTAGTAATGCGAACGCTCTTCAGAATCTCATCCCACAGCATCTCGTAGGCTTTGTTCTTCTTCTCACCGGGGAATACCTTCTTCGCCCATGCGTAGGAGGGAACGGCCACGATGGTCCACTGTTCCTTGTTTTCCATGGCATCGTTGTACTTCTTCACGATGGGATAGGTGGCGATGCGGGATTTCTGCATCTTTTCCTGATTGATGCCGCGCAGACCGTCCGGATCCTCACCGATGATGTGAATGCGGCAGGGGATTTCCTCCACGGCCAGCTTCATTTTCTCCTCTTTCCACGCAGGAACGGTGGAGAGGGACTTCAGGGTGCGGTACTTGTAGTGCATCTTGGTAATTGCCTGGCAGCTCCACTCGTGGTCCACACGGGAAGCACCTGCCTTGTAGCAGGCCTCGGTCACGTAGGCAGCAAATTCGCTGTGCTCTACGCTGGCGCTGATGGTAACTACCTGGCCCTTCTTTACGTTAGCACCTACGCGGGCAACCAGTGTCGCGTATTTCTTCATCATAGTCTTTGTCATGATATTTCTCCATATATTTAATGAAATCAGTATCTTTTATTATTGTACACCAATACGTTGCGTAAGTCAAGAAATTGACGGGGATAATGTGCTATATTATCGGCCACTCTTCTTTTTGGGAGCGTGGCGCTTTTCCTTTTTCACCGAAAATCCGAAGGGGCCGATTTGCCGACCCAATTCGTAATACTGACCGTGGGCGAAGGCGACCAGGTGTGCCCATTCCAGATGGAGCCGTCCCTCTTTATCGAGAAGAGAAGGATCAACCTCAATTCCCACGATGTCCGCGAGGAACATATCGTGAGAGCCCATGGGGATGACGTCCGTCACACGACAGCACAGCGAAAGCGGCGATTCAGCGATCAGGGGGCAGGACAGATAGGAGGACTCCTCCTTGCTCAGATGGAAGCGGGTAAATTTATCCACCTTGCGTCCGGTATAGATCCCGCAGGAATCGGCGGCACGCACCATATCGGCGGTTGTCAGATTGATGGCGAACTCCCCCGTTTCCTTGATGATCTCGTAGGAGTGGCGGGTGGGACGGATGGAAATATAGGTTTTCGGCGGGATCGTGTTCACGATGCCGGTCCAGGCGATGGTGATGATGTTGGACTGCTCCATCGTGCCGCAGCTGACCATCACCGGCGGGATCGGACCGAGCAAGGTGCCGCCTTCCCACTGTATTTTCTTCATAAAAACCTCTATTTTTGCAAAAGTAAAAAATCGAAGCAAATTATGCAAGCGTCTGTAATTAAGGCGCTCGCAGCAAAAACTACCTATTTTATACCATATTTCTCGAAAATTTGCAAGAGGTTGGGCAAATCCTGTCCGTCCCTCCTCGGGAATTGTTACTATTTTACGGATACTCTGTATATATTTTGTAAAAAATCCGGAAGACGTAATACGGTGTTAATATGCGTGGTGTATACTGTATGTATTCAAGTAGATGAGGGGAATTTATGTTACAGTTAAAGAACATCACAAAGGATTACCTGGCAGGGGACACGAGGGTGCAGGCCTTGCGCGGGGTATCCATCGAGTTCCGCAAGAGTGAATTTGTGTCGATCCTCGGCCCGTCCGGCTGCGGAAAGACCACGCTGTTGAATATCATCGGCGGTTT
>JBGVJO010000034.1:0-1261 GCA_045129535.1 Eubacteriales bacterium | reverse complement strand
CGTTGCCGTCCTCGGACACAACGGAAGCGGCAAGTCCACGCTCGCGAAAATGATGAGCATGGTTCTGGCGCCCGACAGCGGCTCTGTGATCATCGGTGGAAAAAATATGTCTGCGGATGATATTACGGACAACGATATCCTGAAAGCCCGCCGCGATGTGGGCATGGTTTTCCAGAATCCGGACAACCAGATCGTTGCCACTATTGTGGAAGAGGACGTAGCGTTTGGTGTGGAGAATCTGGGATTGCCATCGGAAAAGATACGCCAACGTGTGGATGAGGCGCTTCGTGTGGTGGGGATGTCCAAATACGCACGTCATATGTCACACAAGCTGTCCGGCGGACAAAAGCAGCGCGTAGCGATTGCCGGCGTAATTGCCATGCGTCGTAAGTGCATCATCTTCGACGAGAGCACAGCGATGCTGGATCCGGTTGGACGGAAAGAGGTTATGGATACCATCATCCGTCTGAATCGGGAAGAGGGAATTACGGTTCTTCTGATCACCCACTATATGAGTGAAGCAGTGCGTGCGGATCGTGTTGTGGTGATGGATAAGGGCAGGATTTTTATGGACGGAACACCGAAGGAGGTGTTCTCCCAGCCCGAAAAGCTGTGGAATATCCGTCTGGACGTGCCGCAGACCACGGAATTGCTGTATATGCTGAAAAATAGCGGTATGGACGTCCGCACCGATATATTTGATCCGGAGGAATGTGCCGCCGAGATCGCGCGGGCAATGCATCCAAAGTCGGATGTACCCGCTGAATAAAATCCCTGTGGAGGAATTAGACAGGAATGTATCCAATTGAACTGAAGAACGTTTCATTTGTATACGGTGCCGGCGAGCCGTACGAGATACGGGCGCTGGACAATATAAATTTAAAGCTGGGCGGATCTATGATGACCGGCTTTATGGGGCATACGGGAAGCGGTAAATCTACACTCGTTCAGCTTCTGAACGGCATTTTGAAGCCTACGTCCGGCCAGGTACTCCTGGACGGAAAGGATATTTGGGAGAATCCGAAAAAGATTCGTGACGTCCGTTTTAAGGTGGGCGTGGTGATGCAGTATCCCGAATATCAGTTGTTTGACGATACCGTAGAGCGCGATATAGGCTTTGGACCAAGAAACCAAGGCCTTGGATATGAAGATGTACGAGAGCGCGTGTTGGATGCGATAAAATTCACCGGTATAGGTGAGGATATGCTTGAAAAATCCCCATTTGACCTTTCGGGAGGTCAAAAGAGAAGGGTAGCAATTG
>JBGVJO010000033.1:0-1848 GCA_045129535.1 Eubacteriales bacterium | reverse complement strand
CCAACGGTACCACCATCGGCGAGCCCTTTTATCATCGCAATCTCTGCATGCTGCAGGAGGATACGCTGATGAAGCTCTTGGATGCGGTGGAGAAGTTTGAGGCGGACGGATATGCCGTCGTGATCTATGACGCCTACCGTCCCACCAGCGTACAGCAGAGATGGTTCGACGTGGTCCGCGTCCATAAATGGGTGGCGGATCCCTCCATCGGTATGGGTGGTATCCACGACCGCGGCGTGGCGGTGGATATGACGCTTATGGATCTGAAGACCGGTGTGGAACTCGATATGCCCACCGCTATGCACACGTTTACCGATGCGGCAAGCCGCTGGGCAACCATGACGGCCGAGCAGAGAAAAAACGTGGATTATATGACGAAAATCATGGTGGATTGCGGATTTACCTACATCAACTCCGAGTGGTGGCATTTCCAGGATAGCCTTATCGAGAACTATCTGCCCACCGACCATCCCATCGATGAGATCCCGCTCGTCTATATGGAAAGGAGCGGCTCATGAAGACAACTATGCAGAAGAATCGACATCCGGGCCGTGTGTTCCTGGCCAAAAGTAAAAACCGGCCCTATCTGGCTGCCTGCCCCGTACATATCGTCAATGCGGAATTCTTTTTGGATCTGAAGCTTCAGAAAAAAGTGATGAAGCTCCGGATGCAGAACCGGGGCGATCGGGCGGTGGCCGGCATGACGATCTATGCCCGCTATCTGGATCGGGACGGCAACGTGATCGGTGCGGACAACGGTTATATCGTTCTGAATTTCACCAATATTTACTGCGCTCCTCACGAAACTACCCTGGGCTCCAAAACCGTGGTTCTGCCTTATCAGGACATCAGCGGCATTGAGGCCTACGTGGGTTCGCTCACCTACGATTCGGGCAAAAAGGAGGATTTCTCCCCGGAGGATTATTCTCTGATGCCCCACCAGGATATGCTGGAGAATCATCTGGACGAAAAGTCCTTTGATCTCCTTCGCCGCCGCTTTGGCAAACGGTGCGTATTCGTTCCCCATATGGGAAGGGATTCCGCCTGGCTTTGCAGCTGCGGTGCCGTGTGCGGCGAGGAAGTGTGTGCTTCTTGCGGAATGAAGAAAAAGTACGCCTTTGCTCTCTCGCATACCAAGACCGCACCGATTCTCCTCCGTCAGCTGCGGCTGCAGTACGGCGCTCTGCGTGCCGTTCCTTACGTGGTTGCCGCCGGGCTGCTTGTGGGCGGTGTGGTGGCACTCAGCCATTATGCGGATCGCTATACGGAGCAGATTTTGCCGGAACAGCGCCTTCGCATTACGCGGAAATATATGGAGGACAAACGCTTCAACGAAGCCCTCGGCTATTCCGTAACGAAGAATCAGTCGCTCCTCTATGAGGAAATTGTGGATGCCGCGGTGGCGTATTACTGCGAGATCGGCGACTTTGCGAATGCGGTGTCCTATGAAAAGTGTCGGGAATATCCCGATTATGAGGCGATTTATGCATCGGCCGCCCGTCGGTATTTGGCCGACGGCGATTGGACCTCTACGGAATATGCACTGGGCACGGCGGATACGGAGCTGCGGAATCAGGTGCTTCGAAAGATGGCGGAGGCCAAATGGGAAGCCCTCGAGTATGATGCGGCCTGCGCCCTGGCTTTGAAGATATCCGGGGAGGACGGCGCCACATATGCGGATTCCATCCTATATAAGACGATTGCCTATCATCTGGAGCAATCCGACCACGAGCGGGCGGTAGCCTATATCGGCTATCTCCATGATAAGAGCAGAGTGGGCGAGGTTTGTCAGGGTATTGAGGCGGAGCTGCTCGATAAGGGTCAGTACGAGAATGCCTTTGCCGTGGC
>JBGVJO010000032.1:0-6303 GCA_045129535.1 Eubacteriales bacterium | reverse complement strand
CGTCACCGGTAGTATCGGTGAAGGCATTTCTCAAACCGTTGGTTATCATACTGTGAGCGGCATCGTTAGCTACCAGCTTCGGCCACATATAGGAGTTCCATGCACCCATCATCTTCAGGATGGTAATGGAAATCAAAGTGGGCAAAGACAGGGGCACCATAACCTTCCACAGGTATTTAAGATCCGACGTTCCATCCACCTTGGCGGCAAGGTACAGTTCGTTGGGAATCTGCATGAAGTTCTGCCGCAGAAGGAAGATGTAGAACACGCTGACCAAAAACGGAACGATCAAAACCGTATAGGTATTACGCCATCCGAACTCCGTGACGGTCACGAAGTTGGTGATGGTAAAGAGCTCGCCGGGGATCATCATAGTAGCGAGAAGTCCGGAGAAAAGAAGCTCTCTTCCCTTGAATTCAAGCCGGGCAAAGGCGAATGCGGACAATACGGTGATTACCAGGGACAAAAGAGTAGAGGCCACGCCAACGATCATCGTATTGATAAAGAGTCTTCCCAGGCTGGCCGTGGTAAATGCATCGGCATAGTTGGAGAACATAATGGTCTGCGGGAAGAAGGTGGGCTGGCTCAGTCTGTATTCATCCAACGTTTTCAGGGAGGATATAATCATCCAGTAGAACGGGAACAATACGACGACAGCCATGGCGATCAGGAATGCATAGACCATTACACGGACGGCGATTTGAACGATACGCTGGGAGGCGGTGGTTTTCTGCAGGTCTCTTTCCTGCATCACAGCCATAGTATTTTTCGACATACGGCACCTCCTCAATAATGGACGCGCTTCTTGCTAACCCAGTTATTTACCAGGGTAACGGCAAGAATGATGAAGAACAAAATCAAAGCGGCAGCACTGGCGCGGCCCTGATTGTTGGTCTCAAGCGCATCGTAGATGAATCCGACCATCGTATTCAGTCGGCCGGCATCGTTGGCAGGACCCATGTTGGTACCGAAAATACCGACGATACTGGTATACTCCTTGAAGCCGCCGATGAAGCCGGTGATGATAACGTATGCCAGCATAGGAGAAAGCAACGGCACGGTGATGTGAGTAAACACGCGGCGACGGGGAGTGCTGTCCACCTTGGCGGCATCGTAATACTGCTTATTGATACTCTGCAAACCGCCAAGAAGCACGAGAATCTTGAACGGCAAAGCATTCCACACGATATACACCACCATTACGAACATGTTGGCGGCGTATGTGGATCCGTAGTTGATCCAGTTCACGTGCTGTCCGCCGAAAAATTCAATCACGTTATTGATGATACCGGCGGTTACCACAATCTCGTTCTCCGTACCGTAGAAGCTGCCGACGATGTTGAACATAGCGGCAAACACCATACCGATAGCGATTGAGTTTGTAACGTAAGGAAGGAAGAAAATGGTCTGCAGAAGCTTCTGCAAGGGTTTGATGGAATTGAGCGCTACGGCAATCAGAAGAGCAAGGATTGTCGAGATCGGCACGGTAAGCACGCAAAGGAGCACCGTGTTTTTCAGGCACTGCAGAAAACGCTTGTACTCAAGAACCTTGACGAAGTTTCCGATACCAAAGGAGAACACGGCGCCGTTGGCAGCTTCCAGACTTTTATAGTTTTCCAGAAACGCCATACGAACGGTGTTGAAGATAGGCCAGACTGTGAACACCAGCAGCAAAACGATCGCCGGCGATAAGTATAGCCATGCTTTCCACTGTTGCTTGTTCTCTACCATACTTATTTCACCTCGTAGCGGATACGCTCTTCCGTTTCCTTGTGGAAGAGGAAGAACTTATGAGGCTTGAGAGAATAGCGGACCACGGGATTGGCCGTATCCACTTTATTGTCGGAGTTGATGATGGAACGGATTACAGGGCTGACAGCCGCATCATTCGTGGATACGATGCTGGCGTCGCGGCCCATGATCTCCACGTTGCTCAGATTGCAATGGAGAGGTCCGTTCTCGTCCAAAATAAATCCTTCGGGACGGATACCGATGTAAACGGGCTGATCCTCCACGCCGGTAACTTCCATAACGGCGTCCTCGCCGATATATACCTTACCGCCCTCAACCTTACCTTCCAATACGTTGATCGGAGGCGTACCGAGGAACTTGGCAACGAACAGATTCACCGGATCGTCGTATACGTCCTGGGGTTTACCGATCTGCTGAACCACACCCAATTTCATAACCACGATCATATCGGAGATGGACATAGCCTCCTCCTGGTCGTGGGTAACGAATACGGTGGTGATTCCCGTTTCCTTCTGAATACGGCGGATCTCCTCACGGGTCTGCAGACGAAGACGGGCGTCCAGATTGGACAGAGGCTCGTCCAGAAGCAGAACGCGGGGCATCTTCACCAGTGCGCGGGCAATGGCCACACGCTGCTGCTGACCGCCGGAGAGCTCGTTGGGCTTACGCTCCAACAGATCGTCGATCTGTACCAGCTTGGCTGCGGTATGCGCTCTTTCCAGCATCTCGTCTTTGGTCAATTTGTCCTTGCCCTTCAGATTCTGGAGGGGAAACATAATATTCTGCTTGACGGTCATATGGGGATACAACGCATAATTCTGGAACACCAGACCAATGCCGCGATTCTCCGTAGACAGCTCCGTCACGTCATCCTCACCGAAGAAGATTTTGCCGGAGGTTGGCTTCTGGAGACCGCTGATCATATACAGCGTGGTGCTCTTTCCGCATCCGGAGGGGCCAAGCAAGCCGATGAGTTTACCGTCGGGGATCTCAAAAGTGAAATCGTTGACGGCCACCACTTCTTTGCCTGCCTTCTTGTCACGGCTGGGGAAGATTTTTGTCAGATTTTGCAGAACAACTTTCATACAAATATCCTTCCTTAAATGATGGTTTACTTTGGTATCAATACGCCTGCCGGGCAGATTGCTCGGCGGCGGCTTTTTTCTTATATGCAATCAGATCCTCCGCGGTGGCGAAGATTCTCTGACTGGAGAAATCCACGGCGGCCGTTCCGGCCAGCATATCGTGGATTGCACTACGGTTTCGGGTAAGAAGCGGAAGAAGTACCTGTATGAGGATAAATCCTGCCAGAATCAACGTACCCGTGGAGCCCATAGCACCCCAAAAAATCATAATAGCAATATATACGGGAATCATCGTTTCAATGGTGAACTTGCCGAGGATCGTCCGCACAAACAACTGCATCGTATTGATCTTCACGCAGTCGCTCCGCATCAGGCAGATACCGAATATCTTCTTGCCCAAAGTCTGTCCGTTGCCGAACAGCAAAGGAACGATAAAATCCAGGGCGAACACAGCAAGCAGAATCCCCAACGTGGTGATTACCAAGGAAAGATTCATCACCATATTATACACGTAAACGGTTTCCTCATCCTTTACCAGCGCATCATACGCTGTATTGTAGTGCTCGATCTCCTCGGGCGTCATACTCGCATACTCTTCCGGAGTGACGGCAAAAACGACGCCGTATTGCGACTCGTATTTCGCATAAATTTCATCCAGGCGGGCACTGTATCCGTCATAACCGAAAGCGGCAGACAGAACTACGCCGATACCGACGGCCAGCACAATAACAAGGATCGAATCAAACACCCATGCGGCGATTCTTTTCCAAAGACTTGCCTGCTGTACGTCCAAATCCATACTTGTCCTCCTGATTCTGCCGAAATCCCATAATTATGTGCACGTCACCTAAGTTTCTCGCACTCCATCACTTTATCATATAACATTTGACACAAAAAAGCAATGGTTTTTTCATCTTTTGTTTGTTTTTTGTGAAAAAAAGCAGGATCTCCTGCAAAGATCCTGCTAACCAATTACGTATCAAATTTCACGCTGTAAGCCGTCCGGAAGTTCCTTTTCACATATAACGCCATCCACCGCCGAGACGTCGCACAGATTGTACATATACTTCCGTCCGATCTTATTGGACGTACAAAGGAATATCTTCTTTTTGGAATGCTCCATCATAATACGCCGCAGCTGGGATTCCTCCATAGAGGAGTCGGTCAGCTGTCCGTCGTCAGTAATTCCGCGGCAGGAGAAAAAGAAAATATCCGCATTAAAATTCCGCACAAAATTTTCGGCGTGAGCCCCCACAAACGAAATGGAATTCTCCAGAAGGAGTCCTCCGGTCGAAAGGGAGCGGATTTTCAGCTCGGCCAATTTCAACGAGGTTTTCGGGCTGTTGGTAATCACCGTCAAATCCGAAAATGAAGCCAGGTACGGAGTCAGATAGGAGGCAGTTGAAGATGCATCCAAAAAAATGATCTGTCCGTCACGGATATGCTTGGCAGCCATACGGGCAATGGTATCTTTGGCCCGACGGTTTTCATGCTCGCGCAAGGCGAAGGGCACCTCTTTATTGATCATATCGCTGAGCACGGCCCCGCCGAACGTGCGGCGTATTTTTCCCTGCTCCTGCAAAACGGCCAGATCCCGTCGGATCGTTGGCTCACTCACGTACAAAGCCTGAGCCAGGAAATGGACGCTGGCACTGTTTCTCTTTTGCAGAATATCTAGGATTTTATTATGTCTTTCGCGATAGTACATATAGCCTCCGTGATCAATTTTGATCGAGTATGATTAAATATTATCACTAATTTGATCGTTTGTCAATATATTTGTACACTATCGCAATCACGGTGATCATTTGTTATAATATTGATACCATAAAAATCTATATTCTGTGAGGATTCATACTATGGAAAATGCAAAGACCATGCATGCGGCGGTTCTTCACGCTGTAGGCGATCTTCGTTATGAAGAGGTTGCCTTCCCCGCCGTTGCTGAAGACGAAGTACTTGTTAAAGTAAAAAACTGCGGCATCTGCGGTAGTGACGTAGGCCGTGTTCTTGCTCACGGTACATACCACTTCCCCACCATTCCCGGACACGAATTCTCCGGCGAAGTTGTTTTCGACGCAGAAAACAAACTGACCGGTAAGAGAGTAGCCGTGTTCCCGCTGCTCCCCTGCTTCAGCTGCGAAAACTGCAAGGAAGAGCGCTACGCTAACTGCACCAACTATAACTACTACGGCTCCCGCTGCGACGGTGGCTACGCCGAGTACATCGCTGTAAAGCGCTTCAATCTGGTTGAGCTGCCTGACGCCGTTTCCTTTGAGGAAGGTGCTATGTGTGAGCCTGCAGCCGTTGGTCTGCACGCAATCAAGAAGCTGGGCGTTAAGAAGGGTGACGCGGTTCTGATCACCGGCGCCGGCCCCATCGGTCTGATCGCTGCTCAGTGGGCTAAGTCCTACGGTGCGGAGAAGATCTACTTCATCGACAACGATCCCACTAAGATCGAGTACCTGAAGAAGCTTGGCTACGAGCTGTACGACAAGCAGCCCATCAACTGCGCGCTGGAAGGCACCGGCGCATCCGTGCCGCTGGCTATGGTAATCGAGGCTCTTCCCGCAGGTGCGAAGGCAGTTCTCATGGGTAACCCCGCCCGCGACATCGCGCTGCCCGCTAAGACCTATCAGGCTATCCTCCGCAAGGAGCTGCATTTCGAGGGCACCTGGAACTCCTCTTATGCCGCTGATGAGAACGACTGGAGAGACGCTATGGCCGCTGTTGCGGAAGGCAAGATCGAACTGAAACCCCTGATCACCCATCACGTAGCGCTGAAGGATGCTCTTTCCGCTATCCAGATGATGAATGATCGTACTGAATTCTATTGTAAGGTGATGATTGATAATGAACGGTAAAATTGCTCCTTCTATGATGTGTGCAGACATCCTTCGTCTGCAGCCTGTCCTCGAAACCTTCGAGAAGACCGGCATTGAGTATCTCCATATCGATATTATGGACGGTACCTTCGTACCCAACTACACCCTCGGCACCGACTACTGCCGCAATCTGAAGAAAGTTTCCAAGATTCCTCTGGACATCCACCTGATGATCGTGGAGCCCGAGAGAAAGCTGGATTGGTTCGAATTCGGTGAGGGTGACTACGTGTCCGTGCACGTAGAAAGCACCCGCCATCTGCAGAGAACCCTGGCCGCCATCCGCCGCCGCGGTGCGAAGCCCATGGTTGCTCTGAACCCCGCTACTCCTCTTTGCACCATTGAGGACGTGCTGGACGATATCGATGCTGTGCTGATTATGACGGTTAACCCCGGTTACGCAGGCCAGAAGCTGGTTCCCGCTACCCTGGACAAGATCCGCCGTCTGAGAAAGATGCTGGACGAAACCGGCCATCAGCACGTGGAGATCGAAGTTGACGGCAACGTAAACTTCCCCAACGCAATCAAGATGCGCGACGCAGGTGCCAACATCTACGTGGCAGGCTCCTCCAGCGTGTTCGATC
>JBGVJO010000031.1:0-5198 GCA_045129535.1 Eubacteriales bacterium | reverse complement strand
CTGGGATATGTTTATAAGAGACTGGTTGTGGGCAACCGATACAGTCCCACGGTGATTGGGGCGGCAAACACCAGCAAGGTGGGAAAGACAAAATTGCCGACCCATATTGATATCCATGCCGACCGGGTCGGATTGTCCCGGGATTCTGTGGTACTGCTGGAGCAGATACGCACCATTGATAAAAAAAGGCTGCGGGAAAAAATGGGGCACCTGGATGAGGATATGATGGGGGCGGTCAACGATGCCATCGGCATCAGCTTCGGCCTGCTTCCGCCGGGTGCGGAGAATCAAGTTCGATGAGAGGATACATACGCGGGGAAGGGGGATCTTTTTCCTTGCGTATGGGTCAGATGGCGTAAAGTCCGAGCGAACACAACCGGCCATCTGAGCGAGCCGGACATCCGTCCGTCTCCAAAGTGTTGGCCGAAGAGAGAGCAAACACAACCGGCCATCTGAGCGAGCCGGACGCGATGGCAGAGGCCATCGTTCCGCCGAAGGCGGAATCCCGTCCGTCTCCGAGGAGTAGGCGGAACCTTTTAATAAAGTTTTCGTCCACCTTTTTTAAAAGGTGGTGGGTGCGGGCAACGCCCGCGAAACGGCGTTTCTTTTTGAACTGTACCAATCAAAAACTCCCCTGCTTTGGCAGGGGAGTTTTCTTTATTTTCTCTTCTTCGTTTTTTCCACCTTCGGGCCGGAGAGAACGCCGGCGGCACGGCAGTTGGCCAACCCCAGCCAGTAGCTGATGAAGCCGAGCAGGATTGCCGGCACGGGTGCCAGGAGCCACAAAAAGGGATTTTCACCGATGGCCTGTACCACGCGGACGTACATGGCTTCCCAGAACATCATAATGGCAGTGGCGATTTTTAAAATCACCGAGTCCCAGGCAAAGGGACCGGATTTGGAGCCCAAAATATACAGAACGGTAAGGAAATAGTTGGGGATGTTTACCACCAGCATAAGGTACAGTCCCTTCAGGGGATTGTAGGCGGCACGGCCCGCATCCGCCCGCAGGCGGCAGGTGGCACCCTCCTCCCACAGGACGATGTGGTTGAGAAATACAAGGAAAAAGGCACAGAAAATGCCAATCACCAGCCCCAGCGTAGTGCTGTTATCCGGCACGGCCAAAATCATCATTCCGGAGAAGAAGGCCGCTCCGAATTGATAAAACAGAAGCTTGGACAGAATGCGGGAATTATCCCGTAAAAAATTCAGCATACAAGATCCTCAACTTACAGTGATGTACGATTATTGTAGTAAAAATCCCGCCCTATGGCAAGGGCGGGACGGGAAAATTTACAAAATGGCCACGGAAAGGATACGATTTCCTCGCAATCCGTCCGCGTGTGGACGGGATGGCTTAAAACTCCCGCAGACGGTGCATCACTTCGTTCGCACCGCGACCGAAGTAATCGTGGAGATTTTCGTACTCCCGATACAGCCTGTCGTAAGCCGCCCGGGCGTCGGAGTCGGGGGTGTAGGCATCCTCCCGAACCCGTCCCATAACGGAGGCCGCATCATAGAGGGAGGGGAACAGCCCCGCCGCCGATGCACCGAAGATGGCGGCACCTACCGCTGCGGCCTGGGTGTTGGCGGCCACGCGGATGGGACGTCCCGTTACGTCTGCATATATCTGCATCATCAGCGGATCCTTGATGGCGATACCGCCGCAGGCGTACAGCTCCGTTACGGCCACGCCGCATTCCTCAAAGCTTTCGATGATCTTTCTTGTGCCGTAGGCGCAGGCCTCCAGCAGAGCGCGGTAGATTTCCTCAGGCTTGGTGCGGAGCGTCAGACCCAGAATCATGCCGCTGAGGGAGGAGTCGTTGATGACGGAGCGGTTGCCGTTCCACCAATCGAGCGCCAGCAGACCACTCTCGCCGGGGCGAAGCCGTGCTGCCTTTTCTCGCAGATAGGCATGGATGGAGATGCCCTCCGCCTTTGCCGCATCCGTGTAGGAGGCAGGGACGCAGTTTTTCACAAACCAGTCGAAGATGTCGCCGATGGCGCACTGTCCCGAATCGTAGCCGAAATGGCCGGGCATAATGCCATGCGGCGCTACACCGCAAATGCCGGGGACAGAGACTTCCGAATCGGCCATCACTATATTTACGCCGGAGGTGCCGATGACCAGCAGCATTTGTCCCACCTTGCTCAACCCCAAGGCGGGGAAGGCCACGTGGGCATCCAATACGGTAGGCGCTACGGCGGTTTCGGGAGCCAATCCTGTCTTTTCCCGGGCACTCTCGCACACGAATCCCGTGCTTGTGCCGTTCTGATAGACCTCGCGGGGGATTTTTGTGCCGATAATGCCGGCAAGGCCGGGATGGAGTGCCGTAAGGAAATCCTCGCTCAGGCGGCAGCCCGTTTCTCCCCAGAAGGATTTGAAGCCGGATACGGAGGCACTGCGTGCCTCGTGGCCCGTCAGCATCCACACGATCCAGTCGCCCGCTTCGATGAAGCGATCCGCCGCCTCGTATACGTGGGGAGCCTCCTCCAGTACTTCCAGAATCTTGGGGAACATCCACTCGGAGGAGAGTCTGTCCCCGTACAAAGACGGCCAGGTCTCCCCCCGCTCTTTCGCCAGCGAAAGAATTCGATCGGCCTGCGCCTGGGCACCGTGGTGCTTCCACAGCTTTACGTAGGCGTGCTTTTCGTTCTCGAATTCGGGCAGGAAGCACAAGGGTGTTCCGTCCGCTTTCACGGGGATCACGGTGCAGGAGGTAAAGTCCACGCCCACGCCGCCAATCTCCTCGGGGGATACGCCGGACTGGCGGATCACGTCGGAGAGAGTGGTGTACAAAACGTCCAGATAATCCTGTGGGTGCTGGAGCGCAAATTTTGGGGGCAGAGGCGTGCCGTCGGGAAGAGCTTCATCCATCACGCCGTGCGGGTAGGCAAGGGCAGATTCGGCCATAACGGCGCCGTCGGACACCCGTACAAGAACGGCACGGCCGGACAAGGTGCCGAAGTCGATGCCGATAGTGTATTTTTTCATAAGGAATCTCCGTTATCGGTGGGGATATGTATCTATTGTAATCGTTTTTTACCGATCCGTCAAGGGGAGAGGGGATCTTTGGGCACGGTCTATGAAGAGCTTTTTTACAGAATTTTTTTGCGTGAATCCGTGCAATCAAAAATATTATGAGCCTATTGACAAAGGGAATCTCCCGTGCTACAATATACATAGATAAACAATGCATTGTGATTTGATAGATAAACAAAAGGAGGATATCCTATGAAGATCAGTAAAGAACTACTCAAAGGTAGTACCGCCATTATGATCCTCAAAACCATTGCGGAGGAGGATTCCTACGGTTACCAGATCGTACAGCGGATTGCAACCAAGTCGGAGAATCTTTTCAAATTGAACGAGGGGACTCTCTATCCTCTTCTTCATACCATGGAAAAAGAGGGCTGGATCGAGTCCTACCGCAGTGATGGGGACGGCGGACGGGAAAGAAAATATTACCGCATCACACCATCGGGAAAGTTAAAATTGGCTTTTCAAATTGAGGAGTGGAAATCGTTTGCTCAGGCTGTAAACGGCGTGTTGTCTGAGGAGGTCTAATATGAAGACTGAATTTTCCCTGAAAAAAGAGATTGATCTTTGTACTGCCTGGATTGCCCACGATATCCATTCCCCTCGTAGACGCAAGCAGGTAAGAGAGGAGTATGCTGCCCATTTGGATGATGCCACTTATCATCATATGATGGAGGGACACTCGGAGGAAGAAGCCTTCCTCATGGCGAAAAATGAATTGGGCGACGCAAAGAATCTGCAGCGTACACTGGGAATCGTCCACAACAAGGCCACCTCCAAATTCCTGAGAAAATTGGGGCTGGTTCTGGCGATTGCCGTTACGGCGGTGCTGCCTCCCGTTATTTCCGGACTTCCTATATCCTACTCCTTGCAAAGTTGGATGACTCTGTTCGCGCAGTTGATTTGTATTGCACTGTCTCTTCTATTTGTGATTACTGAATACAAATTTGTCCGCGCCTTAGTTAAACGGATCTCGCTAATCCAAAAGATCAAAAGAATTTGCCGGGAGAAAGGCTACCGTCTGTACTGCACCGCCAAAGCCTATACGGAATGGGATGGTGCCTCAAATGTACCAGCCATGGTCATTGAAACGGGTGAGAAAACGTATGCGGTGCGGTTTATTGCTTGTCTAAAGCGGCACGATACCTATACCTTCACGGACGTAAACAGTTATTATACCGCTACCAATTTCAACCCGATCCTTTGGAGTAACAACTATCCCGTCTCCTTGGTTACCGTGCCCGGTCGTTGGCTCCTTCCCCGTTTTGCCACGGCGAAAAATGAATACTTGAAGGAAGAAGTAACCCGTCTTCCTTCCGAAACCGTGGATTTGGCCGGCGCGGAGAAAATTCTGTGCATTCACCCGATTTCTGTAAAGGTGCAAGTGGTGCATACCAACCGCGGAGAGGACATCTTTGATGGAGACACGTTCAAGGGCCATACGGTTTATAGCGGGAATGGTTTATGCGAAGTGTTGAGGAAGCAATAATGTGCGGCGCGATTCGTGCTTATCCTTTGCATTTTGGTCAATGTGTGGTCGAAAGGGTTCCCCTCTTAGGGGGCGGTTTCCCTGAAAATGAAAAAGTCCTTGAAAACCAATGGTTTTCAAGGACTTACCATGGTGGAGATAAGCGGGATCTGAACCGTGTTTTTCGCGATTGATAGTGCAAACCGTCCGTCAGCGCAGCGAAAAACAAGAGCCGTGCTGCGCCCGGCAGGCGGTTCCATCAACTTGACTTAACGCAAAACAAAAACACCGATGCGTAGCACCGGTGTTTTGTTTTGGTGGAGATAAGCGGGATCGAACCGCTGACCTCTTGAATGCCATTCAAGCGCTCTCCCAGCTGAGCTATACCCCCGTCGGATGTTATTGTATCATATCTTTTCCCGCTTTGCAAGTGTTTTTTTCATTGGGGTATAATATTTTTACAAATTTACCCCCAAACCTTGCAAAAATCCTTGTTTTGTGCTACATTGGTGTCAATACGAAACTTAAGGAGATACCCTATGCTTCCCATCCCGGAAAACTACGCTATATATCCCTCCGTTCTGCCTGTGGGCCAACAGGTGGAAATGACCATTTCTCCCCTGGAGAGGGCCTTTCTCTTTGCCGACGGCGAGGAATGGACGATCACTGCCATCCAGACCAACGGCAACG
>JBGVJO010000030.1:0-3453 GCA_045129535.1 Eubacteriales bacterium | reverse complement strand
TAACTGATTGGTGAAAGGAGGAAAGTGTCCGTATGTCCGTAAAGAAACTGTTTTCCAAAAACGCCTCGGATTTTTGGCTGAATTTACTGATATGCGCCTTGCTTGGTGCACTGCTTGTCCAGTGTGGAGTGTTTTTGGCTAATTTTGTGAAGAGCGGTAAGTCGGATGGGGAAATCCCCTTTGAGATGCAGATGCTTTCCACCTCTACACGGGATTCCCGATTGAATATCGATGCAAGCCTGTTTCAGCCGTCGCTGATTGCGGTGTCGTCTGAGGGAAAATCCTCGGCGGTACTGAATTCTGCGGAGGTTGTCCGAGAGGTATATGCCAACGTCAGCCCATGCTTGTTCGATGCACTGCAAAACGAGCCCGTGGCGGTTTCGAAAGCGCGGTGGAACGAGGCGGCAACGGGGGAGAATTACGTATACGTGCAGTATCCCGCTGAATTCCCGTATCAGGTCGTGTTTGCCTACGCCGCAGCGGCGGCGGAGAGTGACGCGCAGATCCGCCAAGCCGGCACGTACGTTGGAATCCGTGAGGCCCTTCTGCTTCCGGATGCATCCGGGAAGATATCCCTTGTATTCGTGCGCGGCAACGCCGGAGCCTACGTGTTTGCCTCCCAAGCCGATACGAGCATGGACGTATTCTCCGTGTATCCCGAGGCGTATCCCGATGTGTTTTATCCGGGCGTTGTGAACCTTGTGGATGGGCGTGCGGAGTTCTCCGTGACGGAGAAAATTGCAGCAAGAGATATCTACGTGTCGGAAATCGGTGTCAGCGCACTTCTTTCCAATCGCAGTCATCTGGAGGCGCTTTTCCGGCTGCTGAATTACAACCCGGATAAATTACGCTACCACACGGAGACGGACGGCACCTTTGTGTACGTGGAATCCCACGGCGTTCTCCGTATGGAGGCCAGAAGCATACAATACTCTGCCACCGAGCAGGGTGGCATTCCATTGTCCCGTATAATAGGACGGGACGCAACCGGAGATATTTATTCGTATTTGCGGGCTGCTTCCCACATCGTGTGGCGTCTTTCCGATATGGATCCTCTCTATACGGGCGGAGATGCGGGATTGCTTTTGCGTTCCGTTACCACGTCGGAGGGAGCGGTTACGCTTCATTTCGGTTTTTGTTCGGATAATATTGAAATATACAGAAGCGCCCGGAATACAGGCCTGACGATTACCTTCAAAAATGACAAGATCGTCGACGTGTCTCTGTATATGACCATTGTGAGCCGCAGTGCGAGTGTGCATCGGCTTATGCTGCAGTCCTGGTGCAGGGAATATCTGGCGCCCGGTGTACCGGTAGCCATGCGCCCGGTTTACCGTATGGAGGCGGGGGCCATTTCCATGACTGCGGAGTGGCTGGTCGAGGTATTGCGTGGAGAGGAGGGCGGACAATGAAAGGATGGCGTGTTGTAAAGATTACCCTGGCCATCGTTTTGGTCCTGGCCAACCTCTTTATGGTGTGGTTTTTGGATTCGGTGTTCCGTGCAGATGCCTATATCCCGGAAGAAACGATCCGACAGGCAAGAGAGCTTTTGCGCTTGGACGGAATCCTTATCGGACAGCGTGTGGTGGATCCCAAAAAGGTGAATCTGCCGATCTATGAAGGTGCCCTGCCGCAGGATTATCATACGTCCGTGGCCATCGGGTTAAGTGAGAGCGACGTTGCCCTTTCCTTTGATGCACCGAACGGCGTGGTTATATCTATGTCTAACGGAGACCGATATACGTTTTCTGACGGATTTGATATCCGGTATACAGCCGGTGTTTCCATAGACGTGATATCTGTGGAGCCGGAGGCCGTATCCCAGATGTCCCCGCTTACCGCCGGTATGGAAGAGCGCGTCCGCGACGCGGTGGCGGAATTTCTGGACAGAGTGGAGAATGGTTCCTCTGACCAAAATTCATCGCTGGCGTATACCGTCACAGCCTACGGACGGGACGATACCACCGGTATTCTGTACTGTGTTTGCGAGCAGACGGTGAATCGACGGAGCCTTGTGGATTTTCGAGCCGTATTTGCTGTCAGCGACGGCAAAGTGGTCGGCATGAGTGGATCCTGGTGCTTTGCGTCGACGGATGGAATATACTCTGCACAACTCCTGGACCAGATCAATATACTGTATAGTGTAAGAAACCGGATTCTGGAAGAGCGGGGAAATGCGACGGATTCCCGTGAGGAAATCCTCTCCCTGGAAATTGGCTATGCGGTCTACTTCCGCAGCGATACGGAAAGCTTTTATCTGATACCGGCATGGATCGTTCAAACCGGATCGGGGAAAACCTACAGTATCAACGCGGTGGATGGTACATTATACACAAAATGATGCGTTTTGGCTTGTCTTTTGTTGTGCTTAAACACTAAATATATGAGCAGTATGAAAAAACTCTCAAAAAGCCCTTTCTTTTGTGTTGTCAAGTTGCTATAATATATATGATACTGATACCATGATGGGTCAGTGTGCTCGGACGGTAGTCTGCTGATGGCGATAGCCAATGCATTTGCCCTTCGATATCCGGGATAATACGGAAAGGAATAGATCTGACGTTGTGTCGGATTTGGATTATATATGGAAAAAATCGTTGTTCGCGGCGGCAATCCGCTTTTTGGCAACGTTGAAGTCAGCGGTATGAAAAATGCCGCACTGCCTATAATATATGCGTGTGTTCTCGTAAAAAGCAAATGCATTATCGAGAATATTCCCGGCGTGCGGGACGTAGCCGTTTCCTTTAATATATTGCGCTCTATGGGCGCATCGATCCGTATGCTGTCCAAAAACACCTACGAGATCGATTGCTCTCACATCGATATTGATTCCGTTCCTGCGGATGCATTCCGTAAGATGCGTGCATCTTACTATCTGCTGGGTGCGGAACTGGGCCGTATGGGCCGTGCCAAGGTCGGCTTCCCCGGCGGATGCGATTTCGGTGAGCGTCCCATCGATCAGCACATCAAGGGCTTTGAGGCACTTGGCGGTGTGGTGGATCTGGAAAACGGAAACATTTCCATCGAGGCAAAGGACGGTAAGCTTGTCGGCACCAATATCTTCTTCGATCTGGTGTCCGTCGGTGCTACCATCAATATTATGCTGGCGGCCGTTACGGCCGAGGGCACTACGGTGATCGATAACGCTGCCCGTGAGCCTCACATCGTTGACTTGGCCAACTTTCTGAACACCTGCGGTGCCAATATCCGCGGTGCCGGTACAGATATGATCAAGATCAAGGGCGTGCCCAGCCTTCACGGCTGTACCTATGCCATTATTCCCGATATGATCGAGGCAGGCACGTTTATGATTGCCGCAGCAGCCACCCGCGGCTGCGTGCGCATCAATAACGTTATTCCCAAGCATCTGGAATCCATCGCAGCCAAATTGGATGAGATGGGCGTTACCGTTGAGGAGTTGGATGACGCGGTTCTTGTGAAGGGCACGGCAGA
>JBGVJO010000029.1:0-3723 GCA_045129535.1 Eubacteriales bacterium | reverse complement strand
TTTCTCCAGGTAGGTAAGGTCCGGGCGATCCTGTGCATCGCCCTCGGCCAGGATGGCCATACGGCCAACGATGTTGCCGCCTGCGGCCACAACCAGCTTCTCCAGCGCCGCCAGGGATTCGCCCGTGGAAATTACGTCATCCACAATGACGATCCGCTTGCCTTTCATCAATTCCGCATCGGCACCGTCCAGGTACAGCTTCTGCTCACCCTCGGTGGTGATGGAATTTACCGTTACGGAGAAGACATCCTGCATATACAGTTTCGCCTTCTTGCGGGCCACAAAGTACTTCTGATTGCCGGCCAAACGAGCCATCTCGTGGGCCAGCGGAATACCCTTGGCTTCCGCCGTAATCATATAATCGTACTCCGGTATTTTGGTCAGGAGTTCCTTGGCGCAGGCCGTGGTCAATTCGGGATCGCCGAAGATGATGAACGCACCGATATACAAGTCTTCTGCAATGGGGCAAAGAGGCAGTGCGCGTGTCAGTCCGGCAATGGTCATTTCATACGCTTTCATATCGTTACCCTTCTTTCAATCAATGATCAACTTCTGAGAACAGCGCCGCACTCGGCTTCCAGACGCTTCAGAATCTTCTTAACGGCACCGTCGGCTTCCTCGTCGGTGAGAGTGCGCTCAGCAGCGCGGAGCATAGCCGCGAAGGATACGCTCTTCTTGCCCTCGCCGATCTGGGGACCGCGGTAGATATCGAACAGACGAACGGATTCGAGGAGCGCTCCGCCGGCCCGCTTCATGCAGGATTCCAGCTGTGCTACGGGCGTTTCCTCGTCACACACGAAGGAGAAGTCACGCTCCAGGGCGGGATACTTGGGCAGAGCCACGTATTCCACTACCTCAACCCGCGCATCAAACATAGCGTCGAAGTCCAGCTGTGCCACGTAGGTGGGCGCATTGATGCCGTAGTTGGAGGCAACCTCGGGATGTACCTCACCGAAGATACCGATCTCAGTACCATTTACGGAAACGGTGGCGCAGCGGCCGGGATGGAAGGCTGTATCCGTGGTGCAGGGAGCGTATTCTGCGGCACCAGCGTGGCTGACCGCCAGGAGTGCCTCGATATATCCCTTCATACGGTAGAAGCCGGAGGCGTCCTTCACGTCGTTCAGGTAGAAGCCGATCACCAGACGCTTCATCTCATCGGGCAGCTCATCCGCATTGTCATGGGGAACGTAGATGCTGGCCATCTCGAAGAGCTTGGCGTCACGGTTACGGACGGCGAAGTTGTTGTGGAGCATCTCCAGCATGGAGGGGATAGCGGTGGTACGCATAACGGAGGTATCCTCGCCGAGAGGATTGGAGATCACCACGCTCTTGCGGCGGGGATCGTCCTCAGCCATACGGATCTTATCGTAGTACTTGGGGCTGATGAAGGAGAAGGTCTCCGCCTCGCTCATACCCATACCGCAGAGGGTATCCCGCAGAAGTACGTCGTACTGCTGACGGGGGGTACGGCCGCCCTGGGTGGTGGTACCGGACAGGGGGGTGGATTCAATCTTGGTATATCCGTAGATACGGAGCACTTCCTCCGCGATGTCGTTCAGGCAGCGGAGATCGTCACGGAAGGTAGGCACGGTGATCACGCCGTTCTCCACCTTGCACTCCAGCTTGGTGAGAACCTCAGCCATATATTCCTCGCTCAGATCCACGCCCAGGAAGCGATTGATACGATCGGTTTCCAGGGGCAAGGAGAAAGGCTCTGCCTTGGAGGGATACTGATCGATGGTGCCGTCTACCACTTCACCGGCGCCAAGCAGCTCTACCAGCTCGCAGGCACGATCCAGGGCGGGCATGGTGTTTTCCCGATCCAATCCCTTCTCAAAGCGGGCAGAGGACTCGGTACGCATACCCAGTTTCTTACCGGACACACGAACGCTGGGACCCTTGAACATAGCGCTCTCGAAGACAACCGTGGCGGTGCCGTCGGTGATCTCGCTGTTCAAGCCGCCCATAACACCGGCCAGTGCCACCGGCTTCTTCTCGTCGGCGATAACCAGCATAGTATTATCCAGGGTATGAGGCACGTTATCCAGAGATACGAATTCCTCACCCTGCTCAGCACAGCGAACGATGATACGGCTGCCGTCCAGGCAAGCATAGTCGAAGGCGTGCATGGGCTGGCCGTATTCCAGCATTACGTAGTTGGTGATATCTACGATGTTGTTGATGGGGCGAACGCCGGCGGCGCGCAGACGCATCCGCAGCCACAGGGGGGAGGGAGCGATCTTCACGTTCTTGACAACGCGGGCGCTGTAACGGTAGCACAGATCCGGCTCACGGATCTCTACGTTCAGATAGCGGTCGATGGAATCGCCGTCGTTCTTCACAGCGGGCTTTTGGGGAGTGGGCATCGTCCATGCACGGTCAAAGCTGACCGCGGATTCTCTTGCCAGACCGATCATAGACAGACAGTCGGGGCGGTTGGAGGTGATCTCAAACTCCACCACCGTGTCCTTCAGCATCAGCACGTCACGGATGTCCGCGCCGATCTGTGCATCCTCCATGCCTACGTGATTCAGAATCAGAATACCGTCCTCGATAGCACCGGGCATATCGTGGGTAGTCAGGCCCAGTTCCGCAATGGAGCAAAGCATACCGTTGGAGGCAACGCCGCGGAGCTTGCCGGCCTTGATGGTCACACCACCGGGCAATTTGGCGGGAGCCATAGCCACGGGAACGACGGCACCCTCAAACACGTTCTGCGCGCCGGTTACGATCTGACGAAGCTCGCCCTCGCCGCAATCCAGCTGGCAGATCTGCAAGTGATCGGAATTCTCGTGCTTGGTGATGGTGACGATCTTACCGACCACCACGTTCTCGATATCCTCGGCCAGGGTCTCGAAGCCCTCTACCTTGGAGCCCGTATCGGTCATACGGTCGCAATACGCTTTAATATCTATATCGCTGACGTCGGTGTAATCCGCCAGCCACTTCATAGAAAGTTTCATTGATATCTCCTCCTTATCTTATCAGAACTGAGACAGGAAACGCACATCGTTCTCATACAGATGGCGGATGTCGTCAATGTGGTATTTCAGCATGGTAACACGCTCTACGCCCATACCGAAGGCAAAGCCGCTGTACTCGTCGGGATCGATGTTGCACATACGGAGCACGTTGGGATGCACCATACCGGCGCCGAGGATCTCGATCCAGCCCTCGCCCTTGCACAGACGGCAGCCCTTGCCGCCGCAGGCGAAGCAGGACACGTCTACTTCCGCGGACGGCTCGGTAAAGGGGAAATGATGGGGACGGAAACGAACCTTGGTCTCCTCGCCGAACATTTTCTTGGCGAACATCTCAAGGGTTCCCTTCAGATCACCCATGGTCACGTTCTTATCCACAACCAGGCCCTCCATCTGATGGAACAGAGGAGAGTGGGTAGCGTCCATAGCGTCGGAGCGGTATACGCGGCCGGGGGAAATGATGCGGATCGGCGGCTTGCGCTTCTCCATGGTACGTGCCTGCACGGGGGAAGTCTGGGAGCGAAGCAGGATATTATCGGTGATATAGAAGGTATCCTGGGTATCGCGGGCAGGATGATCCGGCGGGATATTCAGCGCCTGGAAGTTGTAGTAATCGTACTCTACCTCCGGTCCCTCCACGATATCGAATCCCATACCGATGAAGATCTCCTCCATATCCCGCTGTACGCGGTCCAGAGGATGGATATGGCCGATCTCCGGCACGGTACCGGGCACGGTA
>JBGVJO010000028.1:0-4210 GCA_045129535.1 Eubacteriales bacterium | reverse complement strand
CAAATCATTATTCTGATATTGATTCAGATCGGCGGTCTTGGTGTTATCACCATTATGTCAGGACTGATGATACTCCTGCACAAGAAAATGGGGATCGGTGACAGGCTGCTCTTGCAGGATGCATTTAATCTGAATTCTCTGTCGGGGCTTGTCCGGTTCGTAAAAAAGGTTGTAGGCGGAACACTCATGATAGAAGCACTTGGCGCTCTACTTTAGGATGCAGCAAGTACTAAATTGAAATTCAAATCTAAAAAATATATTAGCTGAGCTTAGCTCCAGTTTGGCCGTAGTAGAAATGATTTATATTGGCGCTGACTATAGCAATCTAAAAATGAAAAAGCCTGGAGGTGCTTCCTTCGTTACAAGCATCTGATGAGTGTGTGCGAAAAACATACCACAGCACTGTAAAGAGAATAGTATTTGATATGGTTATGAAGTATGACTTAAGTCCTATTCCTGGCTTTTGAGTCTGTAGCTGAGTGTGCTAGGGCCTAATACTGTGTTTTTAGACGCAAAAGACATATATTATTAATTCAGTCCGATAGCGGTAATGTACTGCTATCGGATATTTTTTATTATGGAGGATCTTTTGAATGAAACAGAAAGTAATTGAAGTGTAGATGGTTGAGCCGGGTAAGGAACCGAGAATCGTAAAACTAGATAACAGCCTTGAGGCATTGCAGACCGCAGTATCCATAGGAGCGGATTATCGTGGGTTAATCGAGATAATATCGCTTAGTGATGAAGTCTGTATCTTGTGCAATGAGGAAGGAAAGCTTATTGGATTGGAACCTAACCGGCGTTTATGGAGTGATGTCTTGTGCGGTGTATTCTACGTGACGGGGCAGGATAAACCGTATCATCCTCAGGCATGGAAATGCAAGTGGCAGCGTTTCACTGATGCACACGATTTAGAACATATCCGTTTTCACGATTTGCGCCATAGTCATGCTACGGCACTGATCGAGAGTGGCGTGTCCATGAAGGCTGTGCAGGATCGTATGGGCCATTCCAATATCAGCACGACGATGGATATTTACGCCCATTGCACTACCAAGATGCAGAAGGATGCCGGGGACAGAATCGATGAGATTCTTTTCAGCGGAAAGGAGGGATGCTGATATGGCTACAAAACGTTCGGTAAATCCTTCCACCATTAGATTTAAGAAGCTCTTCGATTTGACCATGCAGGTGTGTACTGTCGATCCACCGGTGGAGTATATCTCTATCGTTCAGCGTAAAACTAAACGTTGGAATGTACTCCTTGATATTTGGCAGAAGAACACCAAAAAGTACGGGAGTGTCTTTTTGTTCAATCCTCTTATCCACATATTTTACAATGTGGACAACCATTTCTACTAAAGTGTTTTGAATGGATTATGTGAATTTGGGATATAGAGAGCGATCATGTGTATGGATTAATTGAGTGCCAATTTATTCTCAACTCCTGCCGACGAGCCGACGGGATAAGCCGACGGCAAAGAGGGAAGTGCAGTACTAAAATCGCTTTCGCCGACATTTCGCCGACGAAATTTATGGGATTAGACGGGATTTTCACCCAATAGATCCCACTACATCCGAATGGAGGAAAGCACAAAAAAAGCCTTAGAATCCGAATGATTCCAAGGCTTGGTTTGGTTGCGGGGGTGGGATTTGAACCTCACGACCTCCGGGTTATGAGCCCGACGAGCTACCAGGCTGCTCTACCCCGCGATATTCAGTTAATGAAAGTGGTGCCGGAAACCGGGCTCGAACCGGTACGCGATTTTCATCGCACAGGATTTTAAGTCCCGGGCGTCTGCCAATTCCGCCATTCCGGCATATGACCGACTGACCGCAATCACCATCTTCCTCAGAGCCTAATAATTATATCATACACACAATGCCGTGTCAATAGGGAATTTATAATTTTTTTGAACAGATACGGTTTTTCACGGCTTTATCCTTTACAAAGAGGGAAGAGTGTGGTATGATTATCTAAGATTCCAATTATTTCGACAGGAGGTGTCCCGGTGAAACTGATAACCTATTATTCATATTACGGCAGTATGGCGGATCCGCTGGATGCCCTGCACGATCAGGCCAAGAGCGGAGTAGACGCCATTCTTTGTCGCATTCGCTTGTGCGCTGATAATGTCCCTGTCGTGTATAAAGATCCATCCGTCGCGCAATTGTGCTTGCGGGAGGAGCGGGTGGACGAGTTAACGTACCGTGAAATTGACGCTCTTATGCAGCTGGGATCGCGGCGCATTTTGACGCTGGATCGTCTGTTTGACGGATATTGCGGGGACGTTCCCGTAATTCTCCATTTCCGCGGATTCCATCCGGAGGCGGAGATCATTCAGCGCACGGCTCTATCTCCCCGTTTTCTGTTCGCTTCGGACAGCGTGCAGCAGATCCGCTTTGTGGCAGAAGCCTATCCCGGATGCGGAACGGTTGGATTTGCCTCCCACATTCCAGTTGCTGAGGAAATGATCGGTGCGGGTGCCCGTGCTGTTTGCTTGTACGGCAGGGAAATCACGCAGTATCAAAAAGATCGGATCCCCAAGGAATCCGATCGGTGCGGTATTTGGTTTGATGTGAATCGGGAGCCTGCAGGCGGCATTGATTCGTTGATGGCATCAGTGCGGGAGTTTGGCGGTTCCGGCATTGCCGTATCGCCGGAGTGGATTCGGTAATTCAGAACACCCGCGCACCTTTACGGATCGGTATCGAGCGAGAGGAATTGTCTGCGTTGGCAATGCATCCCTCGTACACTAATTCTGCGTTGGGCAGTCGAGTGAGATCGTCCGGTTTCATCAGTCCCATATTTTTGGGAAGCTTTACTGCACCGCTGTATTCCAGAATCCAGGATACGAACTGGGAGCAGGTGAAATGGGTTCGTGTATTGGTGGGAACACCAAACGCACAGGAAAACAAACCGACAATATTGTAGCGGTAACTGAATCGGCGACTGTGCATGGTATGGAGAGTGTTTTCGATAATGTTGTATGTATCCTCCGTTACGGGAATTCGATACAGAACGGAGTTGCACTCACCGAACAAGGCAAAGATGCCTTGATGAATATTTTCTTTGATAAATCCGCCGTAAAGCGGGTTGGTGACACGGCGCCGCCCAAAGCTGTACATCTGGGTCAATTCACGATCCAGGGAGATGGAGGCGTGGGCGAATCGATCACCGGTTACCATTCCGATTATATTGGCAATCTTCGTTCCCGTTCTTGTCAGGAAAACGTAAACGTATTTCATTGGTCCGTCCGTCATTCATCAGCGTTATAAAGACAGTATAACAGATAATTCGTCCGTTGTCTACAAGGAATTTCTAAATCAGTATGTATAGCGCCAAGGAGGTGCGGTGTGAAAGAAAAGATTATAGCAGTCGTAGGACCGACCGCATCTGGAAAAACGGCGCTGTCCATTCGGTTGGCGCAAGCGTTAGACGGAGAGATCATCTCCTGTGACTCCATGCAGATCTACCGCGGTATGTGCATCGGTACGGCTGCGCCTACTGTGGAGGAAATGGCAGGTATTCCGCATCATTTGATCGGATTTTTGCCTCCGAGCGAGGAGTTTTCCGTAGCGGATTACCGCGAGTGTGCCGTTGCCTGCATCGAGGATATTACTTCCCGCGGCAAGACGCCGATTTTCTGTGGCGGTACCGGGTTGTATTTGGACGCGCTTTTGCGCGTGTCGGAATTTTCTGAGGTGGAAAAATCCGAGGAGCTTCGTCGTGAATTGACGGAATATGCCGCAGTCAACGGAAATGAAGCGCTTCACGCACAGCTGGCGGAGGTGGATCCGGAGGCCGCCGCGGCGATCCATCCAAACAACGTGCGCCGCGTTGTGCGAGCATTGGAAATGTACCGACTTACAGGGGTGACGAAGACCGAGTGGGATAAGCGATCTTTGGTGCAGGACCAAGCATACGATGCGCGGATTCTGGCCTTGGATTATCACGACCGTACCATTCTCCACCGTCGGATTGAGATGCGTGTGGATCAGATGATGGAAATGGGGCTGGAGGCAGAGGTGCGGGCTTTGTATGAAGCTGGACTGCTTAAGGCGAAATCCATTGCCGGCCAGGCTATTGGATATAAAGAATTCCTGCCGTATCTGGCAGGGGAGTGCCCACTTTCTGCCGTGGCTGATGAGATTAAGGCGGCCACCCGACGGTATGCCCGTCGGCAGCTGACCTGGTTCCGGCGTTATG
>JBGVJO010000027.1:0-2472 GCA_045129535.1 Eubacteriales bacterium | reverse complement strand
TACCGTGCGGAGCGTGAGACCGCACAGAAGCCCGTTCGTGCCAAGTCCATCGACGATATCCGCATCGATCTGAGCGAAGATTCCACTCTGACCTTCGGCTCCATCGGTAAAGATGAGGCCGAGGAAAATTTGAGAGAATTCTGAAAAGCATAAAAAAATCCCGCAGACCCTTTGGTTTGCGGGATTTTTTGTTTTGGCGGATGTTATTTTTACCGTAGGGGAGGGGCTTGCTCCTCCCGCCGCGAAAGGCTAAAAGCGTGTTTTCCAAAAAATTTCTCCTTTCCTATTGTGTGGCGGGGGATTCTGTGCTATATTGTTGATATATTTTATGATCCGGGAGAAGCCGACCGATGTACACCGTGGAATGCAGCGAGAATTTTACTATCAACCACACTGTTAAAAAAGAGGGAGAGATCACCTATATCGATCTTACCGCCCAAGCGATCGATGCTCCGGGAAAATTGACCCTGGCCGTCAAGTGGAATTATCCCCTGATCGGTGCCCACCTGAGTTGGAGTCCCATTCCCTACGCGGTGCGGGGCGTCACCCCCACCTGGGGCATGGACAAAACCGAATCCAACGCCATGCGCAGTGCGCCCGTGCGCTCCTACGTGGCCTACGATGATACAAACGGCATCACTGTGGCCTGCTCCGACGCGAAAAACAACGTGTGCATACAGATGGGATTGAGAGAATCCTGCGCCTGCCTGGCCTGCGGCGTGTTCATCCGGGTGGATTGCCATATTGCGGAGTATTCCGCCCGCATCCGCATCGATGAGAGAAGACTTCCCTTCAGCGAGTGTATTGAGGACGTGGCAAAATGGTGGGAAACCTTTGACGGATATACCCCCGCTCCCGTGCCCGAGGCGGCAAGAAAGCCTCTCTACTCCACCTGGTATTCCTATCACCAGGGCATTACCCCCGAGGCGCTTCTTCATGAATGCGAATACTTCCACTCCTTGGGGTGCGATACCATCATCGTGGACGACGAATGGCACACCGCCGTCAAGGGCGGCGTGTACAGCACCTGCGGCGACTGGATCCCCTCGGCTGAAAAATTCCCCGATATGCGGGAGTTTGTGAATCAGGTCCACAAAATCGGTATGAAGATCATGCTGTGGTACACCGTTCCTTTCATGGGGGAAAATACCATGTGCTACGAGCAGTTCAAGGATAAAATGCTGAAGCCCTACGGCAATCACAGAACCTGGATTCTGGATCCACGCTATCCCGAAGTCAGAGAGTACATCATCGGCAAATACCGCTCCGCTCTCACGGATTGGGGCATCGACGGTCTGAAATTGGACTTTATCGACAGCTTCGCCCAGAGCGATATCGTCCGGGACGGTATGGATTTCGTGTCCGTCTACGACGCAGTGGATCGGCTGATGAAGGACGTTTTGCGGGAGCTCCGTGCCGTCCGTCCCGATGTGCTTATCGAGTTCCGTCAGACCTATATCGGCCCGCTGATGCGTACCTTCGGCAATATGTTCCGCTCCAGCGATACCCCCAACGACAGCTTCGGCAACCGATTGAACGTGCTCCATCTCCGCCAGATGAGCGGAAATACCGCCGTCCATTCCGATATGACCATGTGGCATCCCGGGGAATCCGTGGAAAGCGCCGCCTTCCAGCTGACGAGTGTCCTTTTCTCCGTGCCCCAGATCTCCGTCCGTGAGAGCGGCATCCCCGAGGAGCATAAGGCCATGATAAAGGAGTATCTGTCCTTCTGGAATCGCTACCGGGAGGTAATCCTGGACGGAAAGATGAGCTATAAAAACTTCGCCTCCAACTACACCTACGTGTCCGCCCGATTGGGGGATACCCAGGTGGGTGCGGTCTACGGCGGACGGGTGGCCTATCTGGACGTGGCAACGAAGGAGATCGTCCTCGTCAACGCCACCATGGAGAAAACCGTGTGGCTGGATGCCCGGTTCCGCGGAGAATATTCCTGCGTTGTAAAGGACTGTATGGGACGGGAGTGCGGCACGTATAAGGTGGTATTGGGCGAGCCCGCCCGTATCCCCGTGCCCGTCAACGGATACGTCTATATGATGAGAAAATAATCCTCCACTCAGAAAGGAGTTCATTTATGAAAATTACGTTTATGGGTGCGGGAAGCACCGTCTTTTCCAAAAACGTGCTGGGAGATACCATGCTGTGCGATTTGTTCCACGACGTGGAAATCGCCCTGTACGACATCGACGCCCAGCGTCTGGAGGATTCCTACCGCCTTATTACGGCGATGAATCGAAGTATCAACGAAAACCGGGCCGCGGTGAAGAAATATCTGGGCGTGGAAAACCGGAGGGAGGCTCTTCGCGGGGCGGATTTCGTGGTGAACGCCATTCAGGTGGGTTTGTACGATCCCTGCACCATCATCGATTTTGAGATTCCCAAAAAATACGGCCTCCGTCAGACCATTGCCGATACGTTGGGCATCGGCGGTATCTTCCGCGGTCTGCGTACCAT
>JBGVJO010000026.1:0-3361 GCA_045129535.1 Eubacteriales bacterium | reverse complement strand
TAAACTTTTAGGGGCGTGCATTGCACGCCGGTCACTTTGGGTTTCGTTTTTACGATGCGGGCGACCAATGGTCGCCCCTACGGGTGAAAAGGGCAATCACGTTGCCCCGTAGGGGATGGCAGGACTTGGCGAAGCCAACGTCCACTCGACTGTCCGTTTCGTGCGGGTTTGGGTTTTACAATGCGGGAGGAGCAAGCCCCTCCCCTACCAAGGAGAAACGGAGTTTTATGTTACCTTGTAGGGGCGTGCATTGCACGCCCGTTTCGTGTGGGTTTCGGTTTTACGATGCGGGTGATGCGGGGGATTATCGGCGCACCTTTGACTGTTTTTGCAACTTTTTTCAAAAATCCTGCATTTTTATCTATATTTTGCAGGATTATCCTTGACAAATTGCAAATCTTATTGTATACTAACTGCATTATACTTTTGATACCCTTAAATTGAAGGAGGCGTTTACATAAAATGCACAAGAGTGAAGTTTCATTCAATCACGCCATCACCAGCGACGTAAAAGTGGAGTTTTCCTCCCAGACCAATCTGATCGAGCAATCCTCCTACCGCTACTCGCTGCAGGAAAGAGAGACGCCCAACCTCCAACGGTATCTGTTCGACTACGAATCCGTACCGAAGGTGTCCTTCAACCACCGTTTCGTACCGGTGCAGATGCCGGAGAATATCTGGATCACCGACACCACCTTCCGTGACGGGCAGCAGTCCACCTCTCCCTTCACCGTGAAGCAGATCACCGATCTGTACAAGCTGATGCACCGCCTGGGCGGTCCCAAGGGACTGATCCGCCAGAGCGAATTCTTCGTATACACCGAGAAGGACAGAGAGGCTCTGGCCCGTTGTATGGAATTGGGATACGACTTCCCCGAGATCACCACCTGGATCCGCGCGTCGCAAAAGGATTTTGAGCTGGTAAAATCCCTCGGCATCAAGGAAACGGGTATTCTCGTGTCCTGCTCCGACTATCATATTTATAATAAGATGGGTCTGACCCGCGCCGCCGCCATGGATAAGTATCTGGGCGTGGTCAAGAGCGCACTGGATATGGGCATCCGCCCCCGCTGCCATTTCGAGGACATCACCCGCGCCGACTTCTACGGATTTGTGGTTCCCTTTGCGGAGGCACTCCGTCAGCTGGGTGAGGAAGCGGGCATCCCCGTGAAAATCCGTGCCTGCGACACCATGGGCTACGGCGTCAATTATCAGGGTGCCGCTCTGCCCCGCAGCGTGCAGGGTATCATCTACGGTCTGAATCACTACGCCGGATTGGCATCGGAGCAGCTGGAATGGCACGGCCACAACGATTTCTACAAGGTAGTCACCAACGCGTCCACTGCCTGGCTGTACGGCGCCTCCGGTGTGAACTGCTCCCTCCTCGGCATCGGTGAGCGGACGGGCAACTGTCCGCTGGAGGCCATGGTCATCGAGTACGCCTCCCTCCGTGGCACCACCGACGGCATGGATCTGACCGTGATCACCGAGATCGGTGAGTATTTTGAAAAAGAGATCGGCTACAAGATCCCGCCCCGCACCCCCTTCGTGGGTGCCAACTTCAACGTGACCCGCGCCGGCATCCACGCCGACGGTCTGATGAAGGATGAGGAAATCTACAACATCTTCAACACGGGCAAGCTGCTCAACCGCCCCGCCCGGGTGGCCATCGACGTGCACTCCGGCTTGGCCGGCATCGCTCTGTGGCTGAACACCCGCCTGGCGGAGAATCATCACGAATTGTGGATCGAGAAGCAGTCTCCCATCGTGGCCGCCATGAAGGAACGAGTGGACGCACAGTACGCCGCCGGCCGCAACACCTCTATGGGTGATGAGGAATTGCTGTGTATGCTGCAGGACATCGCCCCCGACGTATGGGAAAAAGCCAAAGATTGAAACACCGGGTTTCCCGGGAATCAATAACCTCCGAAAAGACCGCACGTTGTGCGGTCTTTTCTCTTGGCGGTGGGGGTAGGTTTTACGATGCGGCGGGACTTGGCGAAGCCAATGTCCACCGACTTCGGCGAGTCGAGTTGGTGAACCAACTCGGAACGTCGCCCCTACCGAGACAAACGGGAATCCCCCCAAAAAAACACACCATTCCCCAAAATTCGTTCACAAAATTGCGAATCTTTGTTTACACAACGATTTTTTTATGATAGAATGTAAGCGGTGTTGTATTTTCCAACCGTGTACTAAAAACACCAACGAGCGATCAACGCATCCCGCGTCTTCATCCCATTACGGTAAATAAACCGAAAGGATGTGATACGATGTCCGACATGGAATTGCAAGTCCGTGAGCCCGAAACCGAAGTGGTTTCCGCTCCCGCATCCGGCAAGCCGGAGAAAAAGAAAAAACGCAAATCCACTATGAGACGTGTAAAAAGCATTTCCCCTATGGCCATGATAGAACCCTTTATCATGAACACCCGCACCGGCAGTCAGAATCTGATTACCGATCGGATTCCCGTCGAAAAGCTTGAGAAATATCTCAAGGAAAAGCAGGCGGAGGGAATGAAGAACATCAGCATGATGCACCTGTTGATCGCAACCTACGTGCGCACCGCAGCCCAGCGCCCCGCCCTCAACCGCTTTATCCGCGGTCAGAGAGTGTGGACCCGGGATGAGGTGGAGATCGCTTTGACGATCAAAAAAGAAATGTCCCTGGATTCCCCCGACACGGTGGTGAAGATCACCGTGCCCCGCGATGCCACCTTGCAGGTTGTTTATGAAGAGTTGAATCGGGTGATCACCGAGTACCGGGATAACCCGGGTGGTGATTTCGACGAGACCGCCAAGGTCTTGTCCTATTTCCCCTCCGTGATCCTGAAATTCGTGGTGTGGCTGCTCAAGATGCTGGATTATTTCAATCTGCTGCCAAAATTCCTCACGAATCTCTCCCCCTTCCACTGCTCCTTCTTCATTACGTCCATGGGATCCCTCGGCATCCCGCCCGTGTTCCACCATCTGTATGACTTCGGCACCTGTCCCGTGTTCGTTTCCTTCGGCGCCAAGCAGCGCTCCTATGAAGTGAACCCGGACGGATCGGTGTACAAGCACTCCTATATGGATCTGACGGTGGTTACGGACGAGCGCATCTGCGACGGATACTATTTTGCCTCCAGCCTCAAGCTGATGAAGGGCATTTTGCGCAATCCGTGGCAGTTGGACGAAAAGCCGGAAACCGTTCAGCAGGACATTCGCTAAACAGAAAAACAGGCACCCCGTCGGGTGCCTGTTTTTTATCGTTGTTTCGCCGTCAGCTTGATCAGTTTCGACATATTGTCCGGCTGATTCTTCGCCTCGGCGGCGGCCTTATTGCGGCGGAGTGCCCCGCATTTGGTGCAGCGGTGGGTGAT
>JBGVJO010000025.1:0-2488 GCA_045129535.1 Eubacteriales bacterium | reverse complement strand
GCATCCAGAGCATCGCCTTCACCGGCATAGCCGATGCCGCGGGTCATAGCCTTGCAGGCTTCGAGGAACGGTACGGACTTCAGACCGGATTCAGCCGTGAACTTCAGGAAGTTCATAGAGAATGCGTTCAGACCGTGCTTGTCGATCCACTTACGGATAGTCAGGCAATCCTTGGTGTTCTCTCTGTAGTTGGTCTCGTTCAGTACCTCGGCGCGCTCGTAGTTTGCGTCGTCAAATGCGATTTCTGCATCTACATCTGCGTCGGTGATGGTAGCGCGAATGGCTTTGATCTCCTCGTCATCGGCCTCAACCAGGTCAATGCCGAACCATTCTTTCAGCTCTCTCTTACCTGCCTGGAAGTCGCCCATGCCGGCGAATTCGCCGCCATAGGTGCCAACCTTGATGCCGTTTACTGCGTGAGCAGCAACGGCTGCACGTACGTAACCGCAGGTTCTTTCCACTACGTCAGAGTGGAGATAGTGGCCGGCAGCGATAGCGTACTGCTTGCTGTTACGGAGCAACAGGTTGCACATATCCATAACGCCATGGATACCGTGATTGTACATAAGCTCATCGGGATCAACCATGGGATCGAACCCGTAGGTTTCGGTGGTGTCCATAATCACGATAGGCAGAGTGGTTTCGGTCAGAGCCTTCACGCACTCCAGAGAAGGTGAATATGCCATATGCAGGGTTACGATGCACTGTGCACCGGCTTCCTCAAAATCTGCAACAGTCTTGAGGAATTCGCCCTCCAGACGGCAGAAGGGAGCGCGAACTACGTCCATGCCCTGCTCTTCCAGCTTCTTCGCCATGGTCTCGTAGAAAGCCTCCAGTCTGGGGCGCAGACCGGGAACAACATCGTCGTAGAGCTTTACGTACAGCGGAAGAAAGCCAACTTTAATTTTTCTCATATCCAGGTTATATCCTTTCGATAAATCAGATGTTCATACCAAAGAGTTTGGCGGCATTGTTGCAGAGAATATCCTCTACGTCCTCGCGGGACAGAGACAGCTCTGCAGCGCAGCGCTTGAATGCCAGCAACTCCTCATAGAGGAAGTTGGTGACGTCCTCGCGATCGGTCTCACGCATGTGAGGATCGCTGGAAACGTCTCCGTACAGACCGCGCGGTACGTTGTTGATGTAGAAACCGCCGTTTTCGGTGGTACGGAACATCCGCATCTTAACGATGGGCAAATCGGAGCCGAACATAATGCGCTTGGTGCCGACAGCCTTGATGCACTCGATCATAGCCAAATCCAGCGTGTTTGCCGTGAAGTCAAACATCATATTCTTGGTATGCTTCAGTGTCTCAAAGGCATCGCCCAGATCCTCTTTGGAATAGGCGCGGCCAACGTGGGCAACGATCAGCTTCAGATTCGGGTACTTCTCTTCAATCTCCATCAGCTGAGCGAGATTGAGGGGATCGCGGAGTCGCAAAGAACGGGAAATGTGCAGCATTACGATCCAGCCGTGCTTGTTGGCAACCTCGAGGTGCTCCGGAGTGAGGAAGTCGTAGATACGGATTTCCTTCTCGGGAATATAAGGTGCGCAGTTGTTCTGGTACGGCTTAAGACCGCAGAAACCGCCGCCGATTACTTCTTTCTCCAGATGCTCTGCAGTCATGGAGTAATCGGTGCAGTAGAATGCGGGCACGTTTACCTTCTTGGCAGCCTCGCGGGTGTAATCATTGGTCAGGGGCAAGGAGGTCATAGGCCAGCCCATCAGCACGGGAACCATCTTCTTGCCGGGGAACATATCCGTATAGGTCTGCATCAGATCCTCGATGGAGCAATCTTCTGCAACCATGCGGGTCCAGCTTACGCAGGCTTTCTGTTCTTCAGCAGTAACGGGATCGAATTCCTTCAACCAGATGTGCGCGTGGGCGTCGATCATCTTATCGGGAAGGAAATCCGCCAACTGCTCGGCATAGACCTTCTTGTCATAATCGGACATTACATATCCAAACATGGGAATCTCCTTATGTACTGAGAATTTGGTGATTATTCACCGATGATCATAACCTGAACCGTGCGCTGACGTGCGCGGGTCTGGTCCCAGTCGATAAAGTGAATGCGGCCGAACTCACCCAGATCCATCTCACCGTCAGCCATAACGATCGTTACGTTGCGGCCGATGATGGAGGAACGCAGGTGTGCATCGGTGTTGTGGCAGCCGAAGTTGTCCTCACCGTGCTCCTCAGCGAATACCAGAGCCTCATGGCCGGGATGCAGGTACATACCCTCGTAACGGCAGGTGGGGATCCACTCTTCGAATACGTTTACCAGATCCTGCTGGAGGGTCTCCAGGCCGGTCATGGACATATCGAAAGCGCACTCCTGAGTGATTACGGAGCAAGTGGTGTGGTGGGAATAAACAACGACGATTGCGTTCTTCATGCCGGACTTGGCGGCCAGCTCTTTTACCTTATCGGTTACGTCGTGAAAGCTAACGGCGCGATCACGGGACTGCAGTTTAAAAGACTCTC
>JBGVJO010000024.1:0-4342 GCA_045129535.1 Eubacteriales bacterium | reverse complement strand
GATCCATATTCTTATCGGCAGTGTACAGAACAGCTGCACGCTTCGCCTTCAGATCTACGGAATTGCGAACGGATGCGGGCTGATAAGGCTGACCGCCGCCGTTTACGCAACCGCCGGGACAACCCATGATCTCAATGAAGTCAACCTTGTAGGTGCCGTCCTGAACGCCCTTGAGCAATTCGCAAGCGTTTGCAGTGCCGCTGGCAACGGCAACGTTCAACTCGAGATCGCCGATCTTGTAGGTTGCAAACTTGATACCGTCGGTTCCGCGAACTTCAGCGAAGTCCAGCTTCTCCAGGGGCTTGCCCAGGATAACCTCAGCAGCGGTACGGAGAGCAGCCTCCATAACACCACCGGTTGCACCGAAGATAACACCTGCGCCGGATCCAACGTCAACGGGAGAATCAAACTTAGCATCAGCCAGGTCACGGAACTCGATTCCGGCAACCTGAATCATGCGAGCCAGCTCGCGGGTGGTGATCGCGTAGTCTACGCCGGGAACACCCTCAACATCCTGACCGTCGCGGGTAACCTCGAACTTCTTTGCAGTACAAGGAATAGCAGATACGAATACAACGTCCTTAGGATCGATGCCCATCTTCTTAGCATAGTATGCCTTGTAGATAGCGCCGAACATCTGCTGAGGAGACTTACAGGTAGAGAGATTCTCGGTCATCTCCGGGAAGTAGTGCTCGCAGTACTTAACCCATCCGGGAGAGCAAGAGGTGATCATGGGAAGAACACCCTTGTTCTGTACGCGGCCGAGGAACTCGGTAGCCTCTTCCATAATGGTGAGGTCAGCGGTGAAGTTCATATCGTATACGCCGTCGAAACCGAGAAGCTTCATAGCGGCAACCATCTTGCCTTCCACGTCGGTACCGGGCTCGTAGCCGAAGCACTCACCGATGGTGGCACGAACGGAAGGAGCAGCGCAAATAGCCACGTGCTTGCTGGGATCGTTAATAGCTGCAAATACAGCATCGGTATCATCACGCTCGTACAGAGCGCCGGTAGGACAAGCAACGATACACTGACCGCAGTTGATACAGGAGGTCTCTGCCAGCTTCAGGCCGTTGGGGCTTTCTACTTCGGAATCATAACCGCGGTTGCTCATACCGATGGCACCGATTCCCTGCAGCTTGTTACAAGCGGCTACGCAACGGCGGCAAAGGATACACTTGCTGTTGTCGCGGATGATGGAAACGGAAGAATCGTCGATCTCAAAAACCTTCTTGTCGGTGCCGAAGTAGTTTTCATCCACACCGTACTCATTTGCCAGCTTCTGCAGCTCACAGGTAGTGGAGCGTACGCAGGAGAGGCACTGCTTGTTATGAGCGGAAAGCACCAACTCCAGATTCATCTTGCGAGCTGCAAGAACCTTTGCGGTGTTGGTGAAGATCTCCATACCCTCGTTCACGGGGTGAACGCAGGAGGTTACCAGACCGCGCGCACCCTTTACCTCAACCAGGCAAAGACGGCATGCACCGATCTCATTGATATCTTTCAGGTAGCAGAGGGTGGGAATATTGATACCTGCACATTTTGCAGCTTCCAGCACGGTCGCATTGGCAGGAACCTCAACCTCAAGGCCGTTAACTTTTACTTTAACCATATCCATTTTGTTATGGCTCCTTTCTTACTGTCTGGAAATTGCGCCAAACTTACATTTCTCAACGCAAGCGCCGCACTTCACGCACTTCTCGGTGTCGATAACGTGCACTTCTTTAACCTTACCGATGATAGCGCCGGCAGGACACTGTCTTGCGCAAAGCGTACAGCCCTTACACTTATCAGCATCGATGGTGTAATTGAGCAGCTTCTTACATACGCCGGCAGGACACTTCTTGTCTACGATATGAGCAACGTACTCATCACGGAAATAACGCAGAGTGGACAGAACGGGGTTGGGTGCCGTCTGACCCAGACCGCACAGAGAACCTGCCTTGATGTAGTTAGCCAGCTCTTCCAGCTTGTCGAGATCTTCCAGCTCGCCGTTACCGTCGGTGATCTTGTTCAGGATTTCCAGCATACGCACGGTGCCGATACGGCAGGGAGCGCACTTACCGCAGGATTCATCTACGGTGAACTCCAGGAAGAACTTAGCCAAGTCAACCATACAGGTGTCTTCGTCCATTACGATCAGACCGCCGGAGCCCATCATAGAGCCGATTTCCAGGAGGTTATCGTAGTCGATCGGAACGTCGATCAGGGATGCGGGAATGCATCCGCCGGAAGGACCACCGGTCTGAGCAGCCTTAAAGTGCTTGCCGTTGGGGATACCGCCGCCGATTTCCTCGACGATCTCGCGAAGAGTGGTACCCATGGGAACCTCAACCAGACCCGTGTTGCGGATCTTGCCGCCCAGTGCGAATACCTTGGTACCCTTGGACTTTTCCGTACCCATGGAGTTGAACCAGTCGGAACCGTTCAGGATGATCTGAGGAATGTTCGCGTAAGTTTCCACGTTGTTGATGATGGTAGGCTTGCCCCACAGACCCTTAACAGCCGGGAACGGAGGACGGGGTCTGGGCTCACCGCGGTTACCCTCGATGGAGGTCAGAAGAGCGGTCTCCTCACCACAAACGAATGCACCTGCACCCAGACGGATGTGAATGTCAAAGTTGAAGTCGGTACCGAAGATATTCTTGCCGAGCAGGCCCATTTCTCTTGCCTGTTCGATAGCGATATTCAGTCTCTTAACGGCGATGGGATACTCTGCACGAACGTATACCCAACCTTCATCTGCGCCGATTGCATAGCCGGCTATAGCCATAGCCTCAAGCAGTGCGTGAGGATCGCCCTCCAGTACGGAACGGTCCATGAATGCACCCGGGTCGCCCTCGTCAGCATTACATACAACGTACTTCTTATCGGAAACGGAAGCACGGGCGAACTGCCACTTTCTACCGGTGGGGAATCCGCCGCCGCCGCGTCCGCGAAGACCGGACGCCAGGATAGTGTTGATAACGTCCTCGGGGGTCATTTCCTTAACGACCTTTGCCAGCGCAAAGTAGCCGTCCATAGCGATGTACTCATCGATTACTTCGGGGTTAATTACGCCGCAGTTACGGAGAGCAACACGCTTCTGCTTCTTGTAGAACTGGGTCTCGGACAGAGATGCAATAGTCTCCTCAACCTTCTTATCGTCAGCAACATCGTTGTAAACGAGGCGGTCAACGATACGGCCCTTGAGCAGATGCTCCTCAACGATCTCGGGAATATCCTCGGGGGTAACGCGGCTGTAGAAGGTTCCTTCGGGATATACGATCATGATCGGGCCGAGAGCGCACAGACCAAAGCAACCGGTCTGAACGATCTTGATCTCGTTTTCAAGGCCCTTTGCCTGAAGCTCACCCTCAAGCTTGGTGAAAAGTGCCTGGCTGCCGGAAGACGTACAACCGGTACCACCGCAAATCAGAACATGTGAACGAAACATTTTATCGATCCTCCTGTGGAATTACTGCTTTGCTGCGCCAATGGTGTACTCTGCGATAACGGCGCCGCCTTTGATATGCTTCTCGACAACTTCCGCTGCCTTTTCAGGGGTCATTTTAACGTAGGTAACCTTTTCCTTGTCCTTCTCGAACACCTCAACAACAGGCTCGTACTGGCAAATGCCAATGCATCCGGTCTGAGTAACGGTGATGGAATCGGACAAACCTGCGGCGGAGATAGCCTCAACAAACGCATTGAGAACGGGTCTTGCGCCGGCTGCGATGCCGCAAGTAGCCATACCGACTACGATTCTGGTTTCGCCGGTGCCTTTGCGGACGGCAATCTTGTCCTGCATTTTCGCTTTGATCGCCAAGAGTTCTTCAACAGACTTCATAACTGGTGGATCCTTTCCTGATATATAAATTATTCAAATAACTGATATTGCTCCCGCAAGCTACCGTCGATCCACATAAGGATTTCGGGTTCGCTGAGCGGTATATCCTCTCCCAGGACGGCTCGTAATTCCGCACAGGAGAGATGAACACTTCCCTTTTCGGTGGTATGGGTAAACGTAAAATTGACATCCGGGGATCCCTGAATCAGCGTTACCACGGTACTGACGATATCGCCCAGCGGTACGAAATCAATATGATTCCGTCCAAACCGACCGTGAATCACCGTTCCGTGATCGTCAGATTCGGACTCAGGGGTCGAGCGGATCTCCACAAACCCGCCGGTCATTTCCGCCAGCATTGTGAAGAACGGGATGCCAAGTCCCACCTTTCGGGTAGTTCTTGTGGTAAAGAATGGGTCTCGTAGTTTTGCCACCTGCTCTGCTGACATTCCGCAGCCGTTATCGGTAACGGTAAAGTCAAGCCAATCGCCGGATTCGGATATCTCCACTGAA
>JBGVJO010000023.1:0-3181 GCA_045129535.1 Eubacteriales bacterium | reverse complement strand
CCCGCATCATCGACTGCATCCGCACCACTCACGAGAACACACCGCCGGAGCTTTCCTCCGACATTTACGACAACGGCATTATGCTGGCGGGCGGCGGCGCCCTTCTGTCCGGATTGGATCTTCTGATCCAGCAGCTGACGGGCATCCGCACCATGATCGCCAAGAACCCCATGGACTGCGTAGCTATGGGCATCGGCAAGGTGATCGACAGCGTGGGTGAGTTGAGCGGCATCGTCAACTTCCGCACGAGATAAGGGTCGTATATGAAACGTTTTTTGAAAAACAGGTTTTTCATCTTTATCGTCCTTCTTACGCTGATTATCACGGTGGTTCCCACCGTGTTGAATCTGTCCGGTAAAGGCGCCTACGTGCGTAATTTTGTGAACATTCTGATGACACCCGTGCAGAAGGGGTTCCATTACGTCACCGATGCCATCGACGGATTCTCCTCCTACTTCACCAAGTTTGATGAGGTAGTACGGGAAAACGCCGCGCTGAAAGAAGAGATCACCAAGCTGAATGACCGTCTGTACCGTGCCGAAAAGACGGAGGAGTTGAACGATTGGCTCACCGCTTTTCTGGATATGAAGCGGATGCACACCGACTTCACCTTCGCGGAGGCAATGATTACCGGTCGGGAAAACGCAAACCATATAACCGTGTGCACCATTGACCGCGGCACCGTGCACGGCATTGAAAGAGGTATGCCCGTCGTAACGCCGGACGGCGTTTTGGGCTACGTGGACGAGGTAGGCACCACCTGGGCAAAGGTACGCACGCTGATCGAAGCCTCCACCTCCATCGGTGCCTGCATTGAGCGAACCGGTGCGCTGGGCTTGCTGGAGGGAAATTTCTCTCTGGCCTCCGAGGGCATCTGCCGTATTACCTATTTGGACGCTGACGCGGATATCCGCGTGGGGGACCGGGTCGTGACCAGCGGAACGGGCGGCATCTATCCCCGGGATCTGGTGATCGGATACGTCACCGAGGTGATCCCCGACGAATTCAGCCGCACTCTGACCGCCACGGTTCGTCCCGCCGCCACCCTCACCGATCTGGATCGGGTTATGATTATTACGTCTTATGAAACAGTTGCAGAATAAGCCCGTGCAGGCGGCGCAAACTACGAAAAGCGGAAACGCCGCCCCGACACGGAAGAAAAAAAGACGCCATCCCGCCATTCGTTTTTTGAGGCGGGTGTACCGCTTTGTGCGGCAATTGTACCGCTTTCTGATCCGCGCGCTTCGGATTCCACAGATACACATCGACGGATTCCTCGTGGGCAAGGGAATGGTTTGCGGCGGACTGCTTTTGCTGTGTGCCCTTCTGCAGACCACGCTGTTCGCCCGATTCCGCCCTTTCGGCGCCATTCCGGATCTGATGCTGACGGCCGTCATTGCCATCGCTATGCTGGAGGGCGAAAAATGGGGCGCTATAGCCGGCCTCTTTGCCGCCTTTCTGATTGAATCCATAGGTGGCGGAGATTTGAATCTCCTGCCTCTTCTGTATATGCCGGCAGGATATTTTGCCCCCATCGTGACAGAATTGTACTTTACCGATTCCGCCCCCGTGCGCTTTATGTATTCCGCCGCAGCTTGTCTGGGACGAGCCTTTTTAACCTTGATGTATCTGGCACTGACGGTAGCAGACTTCCGTCTGGGCGTCTTTATGCTGCACGTAATCCTGCCGGAATACGCTTCCACCCTGCTTATGTCCGTTCCCGTGCATATTTTGATCCGCACGGTGCTGCATCCCTTCCATAAATCCCGTTCCGAGCGAGTCGGAACTTTGTAAGAAAGGAGACCGACGTGAACAAAAAACGCGGTTATTTGTTGCGGTATATATTCCTTGCGGCGTTCTTTGTCGTCGTCAGTCTTATCTACACCGGCCGCCTGATCCGTTATCAGATCTCGGGACAGGATATGTATATCCAGGAAAACACCATCAAGAATAAATACCGTTACGAAACGATCCACGCCCAGCGCGGCGAGATCTACGACCGCAACGGTGTGCCGCTGGTGGTAAATGCATACACCTACGACATCCGCTTGGACGGCGGCAGCATGCCCTCCGCCCAGCGGGATAAAAACGCTACTATCCTGTCCGTTTTGGCGGACGCGGAAACCGCAGGAGAGGGTGACACCTTTACCTGCCCTGCCGCCCCCTTCGTCTTCTTTACGATGCCGGACGGATCCAGCCTGCACTTTGAGTACGCGTCCGAGTATTTTGAAAACACCAGCCGCAAGAATAAATTCTACCGTTTGGTCTCCCAGTTGGGCTGCGATGAAGAAAGCACCGCCGAGGAAACCGGGGCGATTCTGATGATCCGCTACGGAATCACACAGAAGGATGAGGACGGAGACTACGTTCTCGCCTACGATACGGATACGGCAAAGCTTCTTCTGACGCTGCGTCTGGATATGGAGCTGTCGGATTTCTCCGCTTACACGCCCTATACGCTGCTGAGAAACGTTTCCCTTCCCCTGCTGACCCGGGTGAAGGAATCCGGCGTGCGGGGAATCACCCCCTACACCTCCGCCACCCGCGCGTACACCTATCCGGGATATGCCTCCCACATTCTTGGCCGTCTGGGCAAGATCCAAAAGGGCTACGTGGAGTATTACACGGAATTGGGTTATCCCCTGGATGCAATCGTAGGTATCGGCGGCGCGGAGGAGGCCTTTGAGTCCTATCTCCACGGCGAGGACGGCGTGCTCACTATCGTGGAGGACGGCGAGGGCAATTTCCTCGACCAGTACGTGAGCAAAGAGCCCAAAGCCGGATCCAACGTATATCTCACCATCGATATTGAGTTGCAGATTGCTGCAGAGGACGCGCTGAAGAATAACATTCAGTACATCGTGGAAAAAGCGGTGGAATCGGGCAAGCCCCTATCCGGCGAGGATGCAAAAACGGGCGCATTGACCGCACTGGATAACCGCACCGGCGAGGTGCTGGCTATGGCCTCCTACCCCACCTACAATCTGGCCACCTACAGCCAGGACGTGGGCATGCTGAATACCGATGAGACGGCGCCCTTGTTCAACCGGGCACTCAGCGGGTTGTACGCACCCGGCTCCACCTTCAAGATTGGCGTTGCCGCGGCGGCGCTGACTGAGGGAATCATCACCCCCAAGACGATCATCAACGACGAGGGCGTTTACGAATTCTATTCCACCTA
>JBGVJO010000022.1:0-4715 GCA_045129535.1 Eubacteriales bacterium | reverse complement strand
TCCTGCGAGGTGGCTTACAGCGCCGCTAAAGCGGGCGTGATCGGTCTGACCAAAGCGCTGGCCAAGGAAGTGGCGCCGTCGGGAATCACTGTGAACTGCATTGCCCCCGGCGCGATCCGCACCCCTATGCTGGACTGCTTCACGGAGGAGGATCTGGCGGCACTGGCGGAGGAAACCCCCGTCGGCCGGATCGGCACGCCGGAGGACGTGGCGGCATCCGCCGTCTTTTTGGCAAGCGAGGGTGCCCGATTCATCACGGGACAAGTGCTGGGCGTCAACGGCGGCTTTGTGATTTGATCGGGGATACGGTCGCCTTCTTGAAAGAAAGCTCCGCAAAGAACTTTACTCACAAATAAAAACAAGGGATACAGCACAAACTGTATCCCTCTTTTTTGTTTTAAGTTTTCTGGAAAGGGTTCGGGGAAACCTCTTTGCAAAGAGGTTTCCCCGATAGCGTATCTTAATACATACCGCCCATGCCGCCCATACCGCCGGCGGGAGCCGCGGGAACGGGTTCAGGCTGGCTTACAACCAGCGCTTCGGTGGTGAGAACGGTGGATGCAACGGAAGAAGCGTTCTGGAGTGCGGAACGGGTAACCTTGGTAGGATCCACGATGCCGGCCTCCATCATGTCCACATACTGCTCAGAGTATGCGTCAAAGCCGAATCCCTTCTTGCCGCTGGACTGGATCTTATCGATGATTACAGATCCCTCAAAGCCTGCGTTGGCAGCGATCTGACGAACGGGAGCCTCCAGCGCCTTTACAACGATCTGGATACCGGTCTTCTCGTCGCCTTCTGCACTCTCCAAGAGAGCTGCTACGTCAGCAATTACGTTCAGGTAAGCGGTTCCGCCGCCGGGAACGATGCCCTCTTCCACAGCCGCGCGGGTTGCATTCAGAGCATCCTCGATGCGGAGCTTCTTCTCCTTCATCTCGGTTTCGGTAGCCGCACCAACCTTGATTACGGCTACGCCGCCGGACAGCTTAGCCAGTCTTTCCTGGAGCTTCTCACGGTCAAAGTCGGAGGTGGTGTTCTCGATGCCGACCTTGATCTGTGCGATGCGATTCTTGATTTCCTCAGCCTCGCCGTAGCCGCCAACGATGATGGTGTTGTCCTTATTGATCTTAACCTGTCTTGCACGGCCCAGCTGTGCCATGGTGGTATCCTTCAGATCCAGACCGAGCTCGTCGCAGATTACCTCACCGCCGGTGAGAACTGCCACGTCGCGGAGCATTTCTTTTCTTCTGTCACCGAAGCCGGGAGCCTTAACGGCAGCCACGGTGAAGGTGCCGCGGAGCTTGTTCAGAACGAGGGTAGTGAGAGCCTCGCCCTCTACGTCCTCAGCGATGATGAGCAGCTTCTTGCCGGCCTGCACGATCTGCTCCAAGAGGGGCAGGATATCCTGCACGTTGGAGATCTTCTTCTCGGTGATGAGAATGAGAGCGTCGTCCAGAACGGCTTCCATCTTATCGGTATCGGTAGCCATATAGGGGGACAGGTAGCCGCGGTCGAACTGCATACCCTCAACCACTTCGGAGTAGGTCTCAGCGGACTTGGACTCCTCTACGGTGATAACGCCGTCAGCGGTTACCTTCTCCATAGCGTCAGCGATCAGCTGACCGATCACTTCGTCGCCGGAGGAAACGGTACCAACGCGGGCAATGTCCGCAGTGCCGTTCACCTTCTTGGAGTTGGCCTTCAGAGCCTCAACCGCACGGTCAACAGCCTTCTGAATACCCTTACGAACGATCATGGGATTAGCACCGGCAGCCACGTTCTTCATACCCTCGTGGATGAATGCCTGTGCCAGCAGGGTTGCGGTGGTGGTGCCGTCACCGGCTGCGTCGTTGGTCTTGGTAGCCACTTCGCGAACCAGCTGTGCGCCCATATTCTCCGCTGCGTTCTCCAGCTCGATCTCCTTGGCGATGGTAACACCGTCGTTGGTGATCAGGGGAGCGCCGTACTTCTTATCCAGAACTACGTTGCGGCCCTTGGGACCCAGGGTGATCTTTACCGTATCTGCAAGCTTATCTACGCCTGCGATCAGCGCGTTGCGCGCATCAATTCCATAAAGCAAATCTTTTGCCATGATTCAATCCTCCGATTACTCAACGATAGCGAGAATGTCGCTCTGACGAACGATATTGTATTCCTTGCCGTCGCACTTTACTTCCGTGCCGGCATACTTGCTGGTGATTACCTTGTCACCAACCTTAACGGTCATAACGACCTCTTTGCCGTCAACCAGTCCGCCGGGACCTACGGCCACAACCTCAGCCACCTGGGGCTTCTCCTGTGCAGTACCGGGCAGTACGATGCCGCTCTTGGTGGTTTCCTCAGCCGCTACGGCGCAAACCACAACACGGTCTGCCAAAGGCTTAATCGTCATAGTATACCTCCTGTACGGTGCGATTTTTGTCGCACGCATCATTCGTTATTTTTTCTTATGCGTTAGCACTCATATTTTTGGAGTGCCAACCCTACGGGTATTATTCTAAACCATTTCCTTGGAAAAATCAAGGTTTTTTTCGAACATTCACATTTATTTAACATTTGGATTTCCAACGGAAATTAACTCTCTCTTCTCATGAGTGCTAAACAGACATTCTTCGTCCCTTATGTACATATACATAAATAAATACACTGCAAAGGAGAGATTTCGCCGTGGAAATCACGTTGTCCGTGTTGTCCGGCGTGCTTACACCAGCCCTTTTGCTATTCACCGGGCTGTGGTTTGGCATACGGCTGCGTTTCTTTTACTTTCTGCACCCGATCCGCTTCGTGCGCGATCTGAAAACCGCCGCTACCGCCGGTGGCTCCTCACCGGTGGCCGCCTTGACCATGGCGCTGGCAGGCACGTTGGGCGTGGGAAACGTGGCCGGGGTGGCTACTGCCATCGTGGCGGGCGGCCCGGGGGCGGTTTTGTGGATGATCCTTGGCGCCCTGGCCGCCATGAGCGTGAAATACGCGGAGGTGTATCTGGCCGTGCGCTGGCGGCGTTGCCGCACGGAAAAGGGAAAAACCGCCTACTACGGCGGCACTATGTATTATATGCGGGATGCCTTGTCCCTGTCCGCACGGACGAACCGCGGACGACGGACGGCGGCAGTAATCGGCGGCACCTTCGCCCTTCTCTGCACCGCAAATGCCCTTTTAACGGGAAATATCATTCAGGTGCGGGCGGCGGTTTCCTGCGTGCCTATGCCGCCCTTTCTTTTCGGGATTCTCTTTGCGGTATTGGCCGTGGCGGCATCCTACGGCGGGACAAAGCAGGTATCCACGCTCAGCATGTATCTGATACCGAGCTTAAGCATTCTCTACGTGGGGATTTCCCTTTTGATTCTGATTGCCAACGGCAGTGAAATTCCGTCCGTTCTGCGCCTCATATGGGAGGAAGCCCGGGGCATTCGCCCGGCGGCGGGAGGAATCGCCGGGTTCGGCATCAGCCGTGCCATTCGCTACGGGATTACGAGAGGTATCTTCTCCAATGAGGCGGGATGCGGTACGTCGCCCACCGCCCACGCATCGGCGGATACGCCCAGCCCCCATCATCAGGGGTGTCTTGGAATTTTCGAGGTATTTGCCGACACCGTTCTTCTCTGCACGATGACGGCGCTGGTGATTCTTCTTTACACGGACGCCCGCGGTTTGGACGGGATTGAGTTATCCCTGGCGGCGTACAGCACCCTATGCGGGGAGATCGGCGGGCCCTGGTTGGCTTCCCTGGCGGGCTGGATCTTGCGGATTGCCATCGTCCTGTTCGCCTTTGCCACGGTGGTCTGCCAAAGCTGCTACGGTATGGAGGCCTTGCGGTACTTTCTGCCCGGCCGTGCCGCTCGCGGGATCTATTTGACGCTGTCTGCGGGGGCGATTCTGATCGGCTCCGTGATCTCACCGGGAGTGATGTGGCAGATCGGGGATTTGGTGATCTCGCTGATGACCTGCCTGAACGTGGTGTGTCTTTTATGGATTGGGGGAAGGAAACGTGGGGGCTTTTTGTAAAAAGCCCCCACACCCGCAAAAAATTAACAGAAAAACCTCCCCGCGGATAACCGTGGGGAGGTTTTATTATGCATCAAGCAACTTGCAAATTACTTTGCTTCCTCGTCAGCCTTTGCTGCGGGCTCAACGAACTGAATCAGAGCCATCTCAGCGCCGTCGCCGCGACGGGGTCCGAGCTTGTAGATGCGGGTGTAACCACCGCTGATCTCTGCATACTTAGGAGCGATTACGTTGAACAGTTTGGAAACTGCGTCCTCCTTAGTGATGTACGCGAGAGCAGCACGGCGGCTAGCAAGAGTATTTTTCTTGCCAAGAGTAACCATCTTCTCAGCGATGCAACGTACTTCCTTTGCACGGGTGAGAGTAGTCTCAATGGAACCGTTTTCTATCAGATAGGTAACCATGCCGCGCAGCATAGAATTTCTATGAGCGGTAGGTCTTCCAAGTTTTCTGGTACCGGGCATTGTCTATGTCCTCCTTTGCAAAACTATTTATGCACCCAGTTTGGTGCGAATCACTCTTCCTCTTTCTTGAGTTCCAAGCCGAGGGAGTGCAGCTTGAGAATGACCTCTTCCAGCGACTTCTTACCGAGGTTTCTGACTTTAATCATATCCTCCTCCGTACGGTTGGTAAGGTCTTCAACCGTATCGATGCCTGCACGCTTCAAGCAGTTGAAGCTACGTACAGACATGTCAAGTTCCTCAATGGTC
>JBGVJO010000021.1:0-1117 GCA_045129535.1 Eubacteriales bacterium | reverse complement strand
CTCGTAGTCCATATCCACGGGGATATACACGTCCACGCCGCCTACGGCGTTGACGATGTTGACGAACCCGTCCAAATCCAGCACGGCTGTGTAGTGGATCTTGATGCACAGATTCTGCTCCAGAATACGGGCAAACTTACTCGCCGCTACCGCAACGGGCTTTGCCTCTCCTTTGTAATACGCACGGTTCACGTAGGCCGAGAACTGCACGTTCAGCTGATTCTTATTGGTATCGCCCACGTAATAGGTGTCGCGGGGCAGCTGCATAATGGTGATCTTGCCCGTGTTCACGTCGTAATTGACAAGCATAATCACGTCTGCCAGGCTGGCGGCGCGGTCATGTCCGATCAAAAGGAAGTTATACACTTCATCCCGTGCCACGTAGGCAGGAGTGGACGGGCCGGGGGTATCGGGAAGATCGCCTATATCCGGATTGTCCGGGGTAATTCCCGAGGAGGGCGGATCGATCGGATCCGTGGAGAAAGGAAGATCCTCGTTGGGTCGGGAGGCGGGCTTATACAGCCAAACCAATGCGGCCGCCAAAACGGTGACGGTCAAAAGCAAAACCACGACCACCACGATCAGCGTAGCTTGCGGTGCTGCGTGATACGTGTTTTTCATTTTCTTCATAGCATATATCAAACTGCCGGCGGCAGTGTTACTCCCTCGTGTAGGATCAGACCTGCTTCAAGCTCTCAAGTCTGTCAAGAAAACAGTTACGGGCCAACACGGTATCGGAGCAAATCGGATCTCCGTCCCGTATCAGATTCTGTATCGTCAAATCAAAGGACAAAACCATAGTCTTGCAAAAATGGACTGTTTGGCCGAGCGGGTCCTCTCCGTCGGGCATTTCGCCCCAAAAGTAATCCCGCAGCGTCACACAATCATGAAACGTGCGGCTCGGCTCAATATAATCGGCCAGATACACGATGGCGGAGAACAAGCTCATCCGATCGCATCCGGTGGTGTGCCAGCGGATACCGGAGATAATCTCCTCATCCACCGTATCGGCAAAATCACGCCGTGCCAGGGCGGCCGCTGTGATGGCATGAAACACTTTCGGGGAGGCCGCGTCCCCGGCACTCAACATTATACCAAACTCCTCACAGTATTGCAA
>JBGVJO010000020.1:0-1675 GCA_045129535.1 Eubacteriales bacterium | reverse complement strand
CCCCACCACTGCCCCGGCTGTCACAATCCCGACTCCCACGACCCGGCAGGGGGATACGTTTCTTCCACCGCACGGCTGTGGAATGCCATAAAGGAGAATCCTTTGCTCCGCGGGGTAACCTTCTCCGGCGGCGAGCCCTTTTTGTGGGGAGAGGAGCTTTCGGAGATCGGCCGTGCCGCCCACGAGGCGGGACTGGACGTAATGACCTATTCCGGCTACACGTATGAAATCCTGCTGGAGAAAGCCAAAACCGATGAGAGCGTGAAAAAGCTCCTTACGGTAACGGATTTTCTGGTGGACGGTCCCTTTATTCTTGCACAGCGGGATCTGACGCTGAAATTCCGCGGCAGCACCAACCAGCGGATACTGGACGTGCGATGCTATCCCAACTCGGACAACGCCCGGGTGATCGCCGGCCCCGACGTAACGGGAGAAGCTGTTTTTTAATTTTTCGTATTTCAATGTGTTTACACATAAAGCATACAGGAGGCATTTTATGGATAAGAGAATCCTTGTTGTCAGCTCCGCTAATTTGGACTTCGTGCAGAGAATGCATCACCTTCCCCACGCAGGGGAAACCGTAACGGAAACCGAGAACGGATACGGCTACGTACCCGGCGGCAAGGGCGCCAACAGCGCCGTTACATACGCCCGTCTGGGCGACGACTGTGTATTCTGCACCCGTCTGGGCGCAGATGCCAACGGCGACCGCCTTCTCTCCGTTTACGAAAAGGAGGGTATTGACACCCGCTTTATCGCACGGGACACGAAGGTAGCCACAGGTCTGGCCTCCATTCTGGTAGAGGAAAACGGCGCCAACCGGATTATCGTATATCCCGGTGCCAACAACTCCCTGACCGCCGCCGACGCGGAGGATGCGCTCACCTGCTATCCCGACGGCGTGTATCTCCAGTTTGAGATTCCGGACGAGGCCGTCATCGCCGCCGCTCATTTCGCTCACGAAAAGGATATCCCCGTTTTCGTGGACGCGGGTCCGGCACGGGCCGATTCCCCCCTGGAAAAATTGGGACGTGTGGAGATCTTCTCTCCCAACGAAACGGAAACGAAGATCTTTACGGGCATTGAGCCCACCAATTCGGAAAGCTGTCTGCGTGCCGCCCATAAGCTGTCCTCCATGGTGGATGCCAAGTACATCGTCATCAAACTGGGCGGACGGGGTGCCTTCGTTTACGACGGCAAGTTCTCCCACATCGTTCCCACCATTCCCGTAAACGTGGTGGACACCACCGCCGCCGGCGATACCTTTACCGCCGCGCTGGTACACTTCTATCTGCAGGGCATGGATATCCTCGATGCCACCCATATGGGCCACTGTGCCGCCGCCATCGGCGTATCCCGCCCCGGCGCGTACACGTCGATCCCCACGAAGGAGGAAGTGCTGGCCTTTGCCGAGGCACATCCCCGCCGCTGATTCCATTTCGACATAATTGGGAGTGACTATGAAAGAAAAGTTTTTGGGCGTGGACTTCGGTGACGCCCGCACGGGTCTGGCTCTGTCCGAATCAACCGGCCTTCTGGCCGTGGGGGCGGGCTGCATCCGCTGCGGCAATCTCCGCAAAACCGCCGAGCAGGTAGCCGCCTTTGCCAAGGAACAGGCTGTTGCCAGAATCATCATCGGAAAGCCCCTGAACATGAACGGCACCGAAGGCCCCCG
>JBGVJO010000019.1:0-2318 GCA_045129535.1 Eubacteriales bacterium | reverse complement strand
TCGCCGGTGATCAAGGCGGGAGCACCACACTGCTCTGCCATACGGCAGGACAGGCGCATCATAAAGCGGCGCAGAAGCAGCGTGAAGTAATCCTCGTCGCAGTTGTCGCGAATAGCCTCCTGAATCTTCGTCAGGGAGATCACGTGCATACGGATCTTGCCGCAGTATTCCGTCATCAGCTTGGCAAGGGTGAACACTTTTTCCCGCGCCAGCTCGCTGGTGTAGGGGATGCTCTCAAAATACAAAGCGTCCAGTGCCAATCCGCGGCGTGCCATCATATAGCCGGCCACGGGGCTGTCGATACCGCCGGAGAGAAGCAAGAGTCCCCGACCGCCGGATCCCAAAGGAATTCCGCCGGCGCCCTTCTCTTGGCCTGCGTGAATATAGGCGTACTGGTCGCGGACCTCTACCCGGACGGTCACGTCGGGGTGGGTCAGATCCACTCTCAAATGGGGCATCACGGACAAAATGGCTCCGCCCACCTCCCCTGCCAATTCGGGGGACTTGAGGGGGAATTTCTTATCGGAGCGCTTGGCCTCCACCCGCAGCTTCTTGGCGCCCGCCAGATAGGGGGGCAGATACTCCGCCGCCACGCGGCAGATATCCTCCACGGTCTTTTCCGCCACGGCGGCACGGGTGATGCCCACAAAGCCAAACACGTGCTTGGCCTGGCGGAACATCTCCTCCATATCTTCCATATCCGTCAAGGGCGTAATGCACACCGTGCTTTGAGCGTAGCTCACGTCAAACTTTCCCACGTGGGCGGCACGGCGACGCACCTCGCGGAGCAACAAGCTCTCAAACTGGGATTTGTTTGCTCCCTTCAGGATGATTTCTCCGTATTTGCAAAGGATAACTTCTTTCATATTTCTATCTCCAAATTTGATTCAATTCTGTACAGATTCCCCACCGACCAGGGCATATCCCCGTCCGCGGACGGAAACGATCCCCACATGCGGGGTCAATTCCCCCAATTTACGGCGCAGATAACTGACGTACACCTCCACACCGTTGCCCTGCTTTCCGTCAAACACCTGCGAGAGCGTATCCCGGGAAACGGGGGCAGGCGCACTCTGCAACAATAGCCGCAAAATCTGCGCCTCCGCCGGGGACAAACGGCATCGGCTCTCGCCGAAGGATGCCCAGCCGTCGGCAGTAACGCGCAAACGGCACACGGCAGTCTTCTCCTTCGAGGAAGTTCGATCCCCCACCGTATCCGTCCTCAAAATCTGCCGCAGCAGATCTGTGAAATCCGAAAACAAAAAGGGTCTGGGGAGATAATGCGTACCCCGATCTTCCCCACCGATGACCAGCACGGTCGCACGGTGAGCGGCGGCCGCCTTTTCACACCGATCCCGGGCGTGGGAATCTTCCCCGTCGGCTATACATAGCCGGGGCGTAACCGATCCATCGGCCTCGCCGGAAACACCGCACAAGGCGGACAGCATCATACGCAAAGAATCATCAAAGCCAAAGAATAAAATCTCGCCCTCTTTGCATGCGTAATCCATCATATTCGCCTCGCGTGTGCATATTTTTACTACAGTATATGATACCAATTTCCCGCGGTTTTGTCAATCGAAACCGCGATATTCACCGGAGGAGACTCTATGGAATTTGCCATCGCAGCCGTCATCTTTCTTTTGATTTTTCTGAACGGCGCTACGGATGCCTGCGGTTCCATCGCCACCGCCGTCTGCTCGGGTGCCCTCTCCCTGCGGCGAGGCGCTATCCTGTGCGGGGTGTGCAACGGAATCGGCGGGCTGTGCGGCGTGTGGCTTTTCGATGGGATCGGCGAATCCGTTTTGTCTGCCTGGGATTTCGGGACGTCGGACAAGATCGGTGTGCTCACCTCCCTCACCGTCACCGTGCTTTTTGCGCTGATCGCCTGGATCGTGGCCTTGCCCACCAGCGAAAGCCACGCTCTTTTGGCGGCGGCCGCCGGGGCATCTGCCGCACTGAGCGGAAACGGATCCGTATTCTCCGCACTGCTTCCGTCCCTTTTATGGATGAGTCTATGCGTGTTAGCCGGAGCCGTGGCCGGCACATTTCTGCCCCGATTTCTCCCACTCAAGCTTCGTCCCGCCGCGGTGCGGCGCTGGCAGATCGTCTCCGCCGGAGCCTCGTCCTTCCTCCACGGGGTGCAGGATCTATCCAAATTCTGCGCTTTTCTTGCCTTGGTGGGCGTGAGCGCCCATCATCCCGCCCTGCTTCTTTTCGGGGCCGGCATCATGGGAATCGGCTCCCTCTGCGGCGGCCGCCGTATGACGGAGGCGGTGGGAGATGCGTTGGCAGAACTGCGTCCCCGCCCTGCCCTG
>JBGVJO010000018.1:0-1627 GCA_045129535.1 Eubacteriales bacterium | reverse complement strand
ACATATACTATATTGGCAGACACGTTTATGCCTTCCGCTCGGTTGACCACGCCGGGACCGGGCAGAGGGCATGGCGTGTCGCTCTTTTTTTGCCCGTATTTTTATTTCCCCCGACGTCCCGTCGGGAAACGACCGTTTTGCATAAAATACTGCATTTTAGGCTGTCAAGATGTTTTATATATTTTGTATTTTTTCTCCACAGTGACACCGGCCGCAAAAGTTTTCAAAAGGGAACAAAAAGGTTTTCCACAGAAAGAAGAAGTTTTCCTTGTGGAAAACTCGCAAAAACCCCTTGATTTGCCGTGCTTTCCACAGAGTTTCCCACATATTGTGGAAAACTCACCCTTCCCGCACCTCTTTTCCACCAGGAAAATCCCTCTGCATGAAAATTGTGCAAAAGGCACAATTTTTTCGTAATTGGTAAAAACTTGCATGAAATTTGAATCCCACCAAATTGCAAAATCTAAGCCTGTCAAAAACAAAAAAGCCGCCGTGCTCACGCACAGCGGCTCTCTTATTTTCTTACATCGCCGATACGACCAGACGGTCGATCAGCTCCGCATACGTCATGCCCGTATGCATCATCAGCTTGGGATACATACTGATGTCGGTGAATCCGGGCAGGGTGTTGATCTCGTTGAATACGATATCTCCCCGGTCGTTCACGAAGAAATCCACCCGGGAAAGACCACGGCAATCCAGCGCACGGAAGATCATCTCCGCAAAGCGGCGCACCTGCTGCCGCACGTCCTCCGGCAGGCGGGCGGGAATGTGATAGCCCGACGCACTGCTTTGGTATTTGGCCTCGTAATCGTAGAAATCCGCACCGGTGACGATCTCGGCGCAGTCGGATACGGTGTAGGCAGTGCCCTCATTCAACACGGCAACCTCGATCTCCCGACCGTCGATGGCCTCCTCCACCAGCACCTTGGAATCCTCGCGGAAAGCCACCTCGGCGGCGGCCATCAATTCCTCCCGGTTCCGCACCTTGGACACGCCCACGGAGGATCCGGCACGGGCCGGCTTCACGAACATAGGATAGCCCAACTCCCGCTCCGCCCGGTCGGCCAGCATCTGTGCTTCATCCGCCCAGGAGTCCCGATACAAAATCACACACTCCGCCTGACGGACGCCCGTAGTGCGGGCGATCTGCTTGGTAAACAGCTTATCCATACAAACGGCGCCCGACGCGGAGCCGCAGCCCACGAAGGGAATCTGTGCCAGGGACAGCATACCCTGGACGGTACCGTCCTCGCCGTAGGAGCCGTGGAGCACGGGGAACACAACGTCCACGGGGAAATCCGTAACGTTCCCTCCGTCGAGGAGGCAGAGCTTCTTGCCGGCCAGATCCAGCGCCACGCGCTTCATAGCGGAGGTATCCGCGCACCAGCTTCCGTCGGGGACGGATTCGTAGCCGCCCTCAAAGAAATACCAGTCGCCCTCCTTGGTAATGCCTACGGGAAGAATGTCGTACTTCTCCCGATCCGCATTGCTCAAAACGGAATACGCCGATTTCAGGGACACCTCATACTCGGAGGAACGTCCGCCAAACAACACGCAAAGCTTTATTTTCTTCATACTATTATCAGTCCTCACAATCCGTCAAGATCTGCCACAGCGGCCACAC
>JBGVJO010000017.1:0-3696 GCA_045129535.1 Eubacteriales bacterium | reverse complement strand
GCAGGGATCAGCTTACCGATGATAACGTTCTCCTTCAGACCCATCAAATGGTCTACCTTACCCTTAATAGCCGCCTCGGTGAGAACCTTGGTGGTCTCCTGGAAGGAGGCAGCGGACAGGAAGGATTCGGTGCCCAGAGATGCCTTGGTGATACCAAGGAGCAGAGGAGTACCGGTAGCGAGGGTCAAGCCGGCCTCGCCTGCGGCGATGCGCTTCTCAACCTCTTCGTTCTCGGCAATCAGCTCGGTCAGATCCACCGTGGAGCCGGAGAGCAGGTTGGTGCTTCCTTCGTCCTCGATGCGAACCTTACGGGTCATCTGACGGGCGATAACCTCGATGTGCTTATCGTTGATGTCGATGTTCTGGGAACGGTATACCTTCTGTACTTCGAGAAGGATATATTCGTACACTTCGTCGATGCCGTTGATGCGAAGGATGTCGCCGGGAGCACGGTAGCCCTCGGTCAGTTCCTGACCGGCACGAACGTGCTGACCGTCGGTGATGAGAATACGCATACCGAAGGGAATCTGGTAAGCGGTTTCCTCACCGCTTTCGTCTGCCTTAACGGTAATGGTGCGCAGTCTCTTGCTGTCCTGAATGGTAGCTATACCGGTCTGCTCGGCAACGATAGCGGGCTTCTTGGGCTTTCTTGCCTCAAAGAGCTCCTCAACTCGGGGAAGACCCTGGGTAATGTCGGCACCTGCCACACCACCGGTATGGAAGGTACGCATCGTCAGCTGAGTACCGGGCTCACCGATGGACTGAGCGGCGATAATACCGACAGCTTCACCGATATCCACGGGAGTGGAGTGCGCCAGATCGGCACCGTAGCAGTGTGCGCAGACGCCGTGGCGTGCGCGGCACTGGAGGACGGTACGGATGAGAACGGTTTCAATACCGGCATCCACGATAGCAGCCGCCTGCTTCTCGTTGATCATGGTATTGTCTTCCACGAGAACCTCGCCGGTTTCGGGATGAACCACGTTGCCGATCACGTAACGGCCCATCAGACGGTCCTTCAGAGGCTCGATTACCTCGTTGCCGTCCTTGATCGCGTGAACGATCAGACCCTTCTGGGTGCCGCAATCCTTCTCACGGATGATGACTTCCTGAGCAACGTCAACCAGACGTCTGGTCAGATATCCGGAGTCTGCGGTCTTCAGAGCGGTATCGGACAGGGACTTACGAGCACCACGTGCCGCAATGAAGTACTCCAGGATGTTCAAGCCCTCACGGAAGTTGGACTTGATCGGGATTTCCATAGTCTTACCGGAGGTAGCGAACATCAGGCCTCGCATACCGGCCAGCTGACGCATCTGCGTGATGTTACCACGGGCACCGGAGTCACTCATCATCTTGATGGGGTTATAACGGTTGAAGTTGTTCTGCAGGGCAGCGACAACGTCGTTGGTGGTCTGCTCCCAAATGCGGACAACGTTCTGATAACGCTCCTCTTCGGAGAGTTCACCGCGCTGGAAGTGCTTGGCTACGGTTTCTACCTTCTTTTCGGCAGCGGCAACCAGATCGTACTTCTCGGGCGGAATGGTCATATCCGCAACGGAGATGGAGATGGAGGCACGGGTGGAATACTTGAAGCCCATGGACTTGATCTCGTCCAGCATATTGGCGGTTACACCGAAGCCGTGGTACTTGATACAACGGTCGATGATCTGACCCAGCTGCTTGGAACCGGCCACGAAGTCGATTTCCAGATCAAACAGTTTCGAGGGATCGGAACGATCTACGTAGTGCAGATCCTGGGGGATTGCACGGTTGAAGATCAGACGTCCAAGCGTTGCGTTGATGATGCCGGTACGCATTTCGCCGTCGATCTCCTTTTCTACGCGCACCTTGATAGGAGCGTGCAGACCGAGCAGACCGTTTTCGTAGGCCATCATAGCCTCGTCGAAATCGCGGAAGCACTTGCCCTCACCGGGCTCGCCGGCCTTGTCCAGAGTCAGATAGAAGGAACCCAGCACCATATCCTGGGAAGGAACGGTGATAGCCTTACCGTCTACCGGCTTCAGCAGGTTGTTGGCGGAGAGCATCAGGAAGCGTGCCTCAGCCTGGGCCTCGGCGGACAGCGGTACGTGAACAGGCATCTGGTCGCCGTCGAAGTCGGCGTTGAACGCCTTACATACCAGAGGATGCAGCTAGATTGCCTTACCTTCTACCAGTACGGGCTCGAATGCCTGAATGGACAGACGGTGCAGGGTAGGAGCACGGTTCAGAAGAACGGGGTGTTCCTTGATAACAACTTCCAGTGCATCCCACACGTCGGTGTGTACGCGATCGACCTTCTTCTTTGCCTCCTTGATGTTGGAAGCCTTCTGGGTCTCTACCAGGCGCTTCATAACGAAGGGCTTGAAGAGCTCCAGCGCCATTTCCTTCGGCAGACCGCACTGATAGATCTTCAGGCTGGGTCCAACGACGATAACGGAACGGCCGGAATAGTCAACACGCTTACCCAGCAGGTTCTGACGGAAACGACCCTGCTTACCGCGGAGCATCTCGGACAGAGACTTCAGGGGACGGTTGGAAGGACCGGTAACGGGCTTGCCACGGCGGCCGTTGTCGATCAGAGCGTCAACGGCTTCCTGGAGCATACGCTTCTCGTTACGGATAATGATGTCGGGAGCGTTCAGTTCCATGAGGCGCTTTAGACGGTTGTTACGGTTGATCACGCGGCGGTACAGATCGTTCAGATCGGAGGTGGCGAAACGGCCGCCGTCCAGCTGTACCATTGCGCGGAGCTCCGGAGGAATAACCGGAACCACGTCCATGATCATCCATTCCGGCTTGTTGCCGGACTTGCGGAAGGCCTCAACGACCTCCAGACGCTTGATGATACGGACCTTTTTCTGGCCGCTTGCCTGGGAGAGCTCCTGCTTGAGCTGTACAGACAGTGCTTCGATATCGAGCTCGCTCAGAAGCTCCTTGATAGCCTCGGCGCCCATGCCCACACGGAAATCATTCTCGTAGCGGTCGTAGGCGGCGCGGTACTCGGTCTCCTTCAGAAGCTGATACTTAGCCAGAGGGGTAGAACCCGGATCTATTACAATATAGGAAGCGAAATAGAGAACTTTCTCAAGCAGACGGGGGGAAATGTCCAGAAGCAGACCCATACGGGAGGGGATAGCACGGAAGTACCAGATGTGGGATACGGGAGCGGCCAGCTCGATGTGGCCCATGCGCTCGCGACGTACTTTTTTCTGAGTAACTTCAACACCGCACTTCTCGCAGATCTTGCCCTTGTGACGGATGCGCTTGTACTTGCCGCACAAGCACTCCCAGTCTTTCGTCGGTCCGAAGATGCGCTCGCAGAACAGACCGTCACGCTCAGGCTTGAGCGTGCGGTAGTTGATGGTTTCCGGCTTTTTTACTTCGCCGTGAGACCAGCTGCGGATCATTTCAGGAGACGCCAGACCAATTTTTATAGAATCGAATGTATTGCGTTCCATCAGCAGTATACCTTCTTTAATTCAGTTATCGTGTATTGGATCAAAAATCGTCATCCAGATCGTCGAGGTCCAGTCCGCTGGCCATAGCCGCTTCGAACTGCTCGTCGGTGGGCTCGTCATCTGCGTCTTCCTCGGTATAGGAATCGAACAGATCGTCCGTAGCTACGGACTCACCCAGGTCTTCCTCGGAGATGTCGCTGTCACCGGAAACGTAGTTCGGGGTTTCGAGGTCGTC
>JBGVJO010000016.1:0-1709 GCA_045129535.1 Eubacteriales bacterium | reverse complement strand
CACAGAAAACGTCGTATTCTTGCCCACTGTATATTATTTCACCACTACGTTTTACAAAAATCACGTGTATTTTTTGAGTGATTTTACCGATGAACTGGCTAAATCTCACGGACTTGCTTATTACGGCCGAAGCATTTCCGTTGACGGAGTTAAGAAATATTTGACGAGCACAATTCCGGCAGAATTTCTGCCTGAAATATATCGCTGAGTCGTATGGAGGATATTGTGGATACTGCAAAAAACGTAACCGTTGTAATTCCCTCGTTAAATCCGGATGAAAAGCTTGCCGGAGTCGTGCGGGATCTTCTCGCATTGGGATTTGATGACATCATTTTGATCAATGACGGATCCGGAGACGAATACCTGTCCAATTTCCCCACCGGAATCCCGGAATGTGCCCTTTTGACGCACGAGGTAAACCGCGGCAAAGGCGCCGCCATGAAAACCGCCTTCCGATACCTGCTGGAGCGTGAGAGAAAAACCGAAGGTGTCATTACAGTAGACGGAGACGGCCAGCATCGGGCATCCGACGTTTTGGCGTGTGCACAAAAGATGATTACCACACGCGGGGTTGTTTTGGGTGTCCGCAATTTCGATCAGCCTGACGTACCCGCGAGAAGCCGCCTGGGCAACAAAATTACGTCCACCGTATTCCGTCTGTTCTGCGGCATCAAAATCTCCGATACCCAGACCGGGTTGCGCGCAATTCCTTACGAATATTTATCCCAAATGCTGGAGGTTTCCGGTGATCGGTACGAATACGAAACCAATATGCTTCTGCAGATGAGTGCAAACCGAATCCCAAGCTGTGAGGTCCCCATCGAAACGGTGTATATAGAAGAAAACAAAACGTCGCATTTCCGTCCTGTACGAGACTCACTCCGCATTTACGGATTGATCATCAAGTTTATTTCCTCCTCGCTCATCGCATCGGTGGTGGATTTGGGAATTTTCTTCGTTCTTTCCCTGCTTATGCCATCCACAGCGGGCACTTTCGCCAGCACGCTGATCGCCCGCATATGCTCCTCCGGAGTCAATTATACCGTTAACAAAAAAGCGGTGTTCAAGAGCAAACAATCCGTTGGAAAATCCCTCGTTCGTTATTACGTACTGGCGGCCGGTATCTTTGTGTTGTCTGCAGCCGCAATGTCTTTGCTCACCTATATTTTAGGTATGGATGACGGCAAGTACGCCTGGATCAAGACGCTCATCAAATTCGCCGTAGATTCTATTTTGTTTCTCATCAGTTTCCGTGTGCAGCGGGAATGGGTGTTTACCGACAACTCAGGAAAATCGTAAAAATCACTACATACACGGAGGTCATTATGGAGCAGTTGTCTTTGCTTGAGTTGAAAATCCTGGACTTTATCCAGGCAAATTTCCAATGCCGTTTTCTGGACGTTTTCTTTTCCACCGTTACGAAGCTTGCCGATAGCGGTATTTTCTGGATTTTGTTGGCAGTAATGTTTCTGTTCTTCAAAAAAACAAGAAAAACGGGTCTTATGATGGGCGTAGCTCTACTGTGCGGATTGATTGTTGGAAACCTGACGCTGAAACCGCTGATCGGACGGATTCGCCCTTATGATCTGAACCCGGGTGTTTCTCTGCTGATTGACAAATTGCACGATTTCTCTTTTCCCTCCGGGCACACTCTTTCTTCCTTTGAAGGGGCAACCGTACTGTTGATTCGCGACAAGCGATTCGGTATT
>JBGVJO010000015.1:0-1535 GCA_045129535.1 Eubacteriales bacterium | reverse complement strand
CCCGTGAGGAGCACGTGCTGAAGCTCCGTTTCGGTCTGGATGACGGCAGAACCAGAACCCTCGAGGAAGTGGGTAAGGAATTCAACATCACCCGTGAGCGTATTCGTCAGATCGAAGCAAAGGCTCTCCGTAAGCTTCGCCACCCCAGCCGCTCCAAGCGTCTGAAGGATTATCTGGATTGATTCCGCACCACTCAAGCGGATTCTTTTGGTGAATCCGCACAGTTTGTTCGTGACGGTATTGGTCTAAGTTACCAAAATCAAGGTTGGAATCAACAAAACCACGTTTCGAAATTCGTTAATTTAACACAAATAATATGCACGATGTGTGAATAGGTATCGCGTAATCGGTGCGCTGACACTCCCTTTGGGGGCGAAATATCGCTTGACATTCGGTGTGAAATCGTGTACAATATTTTAAGATTGAGAGGCATATTTTTGCCTGCGCGAAGTTATTTAGGAGGATCCCCTGAAATGAAAAGAAAGCTTGTATGTCTTTTGTTGGCGTTTGCAACCGTTTTTTCTTGCTTTGCATTTGCCGGCTGCTCTAAAGGAGCAGGAGACAAGACGGTAGATGGCACTACAACGGACACGGCATCCCTTACTACGGTTACACTGACTTTGTGGCTCCCCACCGATGAGGATACCACGGAGGAGGCTATTCTCGCCGTACAGGAAGCTATCAATAAAATCACTAAGTCCAGATTCGAGACCGCGATCGAATTGCACGCTATCCCTCGTGACGAGTACGCTGCCGCAATCGATGCACGTATCACTGAGATAGAAGATCATATCGCATATGAAGAAGAAGAGGCCAAGCGCAAGAGAGAAGAAGCAAAGTCTCTGGCAGCGCAGGGTATCACTACCGCGCCTGAGACCACTGCTCCCGAAACCACCGCTCCCGAGGGAGAGGACACCTACGTGAACGACATCGGTATGCAGATTCTCAAGTATCCCGAGGTTGGCGAATATCAGATGGATATTTTCCTCGTTCAGGGCTACGATAACTATGAATCTTATATTGACCGTGAAGCACTGGCTGAATTGGACGAAGAGCTGATTGGCGATGCGAAGATTCTGCGTCAGTATATTTATCCTACGTTCCTTTCCAACGTTAAATACGACGGTGTTACATACGCCATCCCCAACAACCATGCGGTTGGTGAGTTCCAGTATCTGCTGATTAACAAGCGCCTGGTGGATGAGCTGTACTGGAATCCTGCAGATCTTAAGAATCTTATGAGATGTAAGGATTTCATTCTGGACGTTAAGGAACGCACGGACGTGGTTCCTTTCCTGGCTCCCGATGATCTCAACGATTTGCTGTTCTGGCCGGATAACGGATCCTTCTCCCTGATCTCCTCCCAGCTTCCTTCCACGCATAATCTTCTTACCTATGCTCCCCCCAGAAGCACCCTTAGTACCAAGGCATACACCGATTTGGTATACTTCATGAAGGTTATGGAAGAGAACAACTGTGTTGTTACCGATCCTGCATCCGTTGAGGAGTTCGGCGTTGCTATTCTTACGGGTGAT
>JBGVJO010000014.1:0-5748 GCA_045129535.1 Eubacteriales bacterium | reverse complement strand
GATCTGCATAACCTGTTCCTGATAGACGATGCACCCGTTGGTCACGTCGAGGATCGGTGCCAAAAGTGGCGTTGCATACCGTATCCGGGATCGGTCGCGGCTGTTTTCCACGTATTTGGGGATGGAATCCATAGGGCCGGGACGGTATAAAGCGATGGCCGCAATGATATCGTCGATCCGTTCCGGCTTCATCTGCATCAGGGTCTGCCGCATACCGCCGGACTCCAGCTGGAATACGCCCTCCGTCTTGCCAGCTGTGATCAAATCAAAGGTACGGCGGTCATCCACGGGAATAGCAGAAATATCAAAATCAGGATCTTTTTCCCGAATCTGCGCTTCCGCCTGAGAAATGATGGTCAGATATCGGAGCGCCAAAAAGTCGAACTTCAAAAGGCCCAGATCCGCCACAGTATTCATATCGAACTGGGTAACGGCAACGGTATTGTTTACCGCCAGCGGCACGTAGTCGCTGACAGGTCGCTCCGTAATCACCACGCCGGCGGCGTGGGTAGAGGCGTGGCGGGGCATTCCCTCCAGAGCCATGGCAGTATCCACCAATCGGCGCACGTCGGGATCCTCATCGTACATATGCTTCAAGGAATCCATCTTCAATGCATCCGCCAAGGTGATGCCCAAAGTGCGGGGAATCTGCCGTGCCACTTCGTCCACGGCCGCATAGCTCATACCAAGAGCCCGTCCCACGTCGCGGATAACGGCCCGTGCCGCCATAGTACCGAAGGTGATAATTTGGGCGGTATGATCCTCCCCGTATTTATCCCGCACGTAGGCAATGGCTTCATCACGGCGGTCGTAGCAGAAGTCGATATCGAAGTCGGGCATGCTGACCCGCTCCGGATTCAAAAAGCGCTCAAAGAGCAGATCGAAGTGCAATGGATCGATATCCGTTATGCCCAAAAGATAGGCAACCAGGCTGCCCGCACCGGAGCCTCGGCCCGGTCCCACGGGAATGCCCACCGATTTGGAATGGCGGACAAAATCCCAAACGATCAGGTAATACTCGCAGTAGCCCATCCGGGTAATCACGGACAACTCGTATGCGATGCGCTCTTTATACTGTGCTTCTTCCCTGCCCGGGCCATACACGATATGTCCCGCATGCACACGGGAAGTGAGGCCCTCATCAGCCAGTCGGGCAAGATAATCTGCGGGATCCGATCCGTCCGACGGACGGAAGCGTGGCAGCTGGGTTTCCCCGAAGGTGAAATGAAAATCGCACATATCCGCAATCTTTGCGGTATTGGAGAGCGCCCCAGGATAGGCGGCAAAGAGCCGCTCCATCTCGGAGGTGGATTTCATATAGAACTCATCAGTTTCAAAACCGATGGGGCGACCGTCGGTGATCACGTTATTGGTCTGGATGCACATCAAAATCGCCTGAGATTCCGCATCTCCGCGGCGAAGGTAATGTACGTCGTTGGTTGCCACCAGCGGAATACCCGTTTTTTCCGATATATCAAGGATCGCGCGGTTAACCGTTTTCTGCTCGTCCAAACCGTGATCCTGTATTTCCAAATAGAAGTGATCCTCGCCGAAGATCTCCTGCATTTCGCGGGCGTACCGCTCCGCCTCCTCATACTCGCCGCTGACGATATGACGGGGAATATATCCCGCCAGGCAGGCAGATAAGGCAATAAGACCCTCGTGGTGCTCACGGAGCAATTCCATATCCACGCGGGGTTTGGAGTAAAATCCTTCGGTGAAGGCAAGGGACACCATACGGATCAGATTGCGGTATCCCGTTTCGTTCTCGCAAAGGAGAACGAGGTGATAACTGGAGGAGTCTCTGTCGTGGACCTTATCGAACCGGCTTCGCTTGGCCACGTAGACCTCGCATCCGATGATGGGCTTAACACCCTCCTTGATACAGGCCCGATAGAACTCTACCACGCCGTACATCACACCGTGATCGGTGATGGCGACGGCGTCCTGTCCCATTTCCCTGGCACGCCGTGGAATATCCGCCACGCGGCAAGCGCCGTCCAACAGGCTGTATTCGCTGTGCAGATGCAGATGGGCAAAACGTTCCATAAAGGCCTCCTCCTTCTCTTTTATTCGTCAATTCCCGCCGTGCGGGCAAAATCGATGATCTTGGCAAGCCGATGGCTGACACCGGACTTGGTTATGGGCGGCTCGTGGGCATTTCCCAATTCCGTCATCGACATCTGATCGTGTTTTATACGCAACTCCGCCGTCATCTTCAAGGATTCCGGCAAAGTCTGAATCACACCGGTTTCCACCATACGGCGAATAATCCGGATCTGTTTATCGGAAGCCTGCAGTGCCTTCCTTATATTGGCGGTGTCGCAGTTCACCTGCCGATTGATATTATTGCTGAACTCACGGGCCAGGCGGGTGTTCATATAATCAAACACCGCCGTGTTGGCACCGATGTATCCGAAGAAATCGGAGATTACCTCGCCGTCCTTAAAGTACACCACCTGTTTATTCTTACGTACCGTTCGTGCCGGTGGAAAGCCCACCGATGCGAGCAGAGTCTCTATCGCATCCGCTTCCTCTGCCGTATCCACAGCGAACTCCATATGATTCCGCTTAGCGGGATCGGTAACCGATCCGCAGCGCATAAACAAGGCTCGGATAAAATGAGACATACACCCGGGGCACTTGACACGTTTTTCATACCGGGCAATCTGCTCTGCCCGCTCGACAGGAGAAAACTGCCCCTCATACAGAGCGTTGGCATCCTTTATGGCGTGAGCACAGCATTTTTTCTTCACGGGAAGCTCGAGAAGCGACTCCCGCAACATCTGCGCGTAGGATTTATTTGGCATAGTATATCACACAGTGGAACCGTAGGCCCCGTCCATATTTCGGTGAATGACCACAGAATTATAGCCATTCTCCAAAAAGATGGTATTCAGCCGGTCGGCGATAGCTACGGATCGGTGCTGGCCGCCCGTGCATCCCACAGCCACGGTAAACTGTTTCTTTCCTTCTTTTTCATACAGCGGAAGCATAAACAAAAAGTAATCCCGCAAGCGTTCTATGTACCTGTGGGTTTCCGGGAAGGAGAACACGTAGGCGTTCACCTCCGGGTGCAGTCCGTTTTTCTCTCTGAGCCCCTCCACGTGGTAGGGATTGGGAAAACAACGCACGTCAAACACCGTATCCGCCTCGGGAGGGATACCGTATTTGAAGCCGAAGGACATACAGCAGATATAGATGCCGTTGTGTGTCTCTCCGGCGAGGGCGTGCTCCAGAATCTGCGTCAGCTGGGCCGGGGTAATGTCCGATGTGTCGATTCGCACGTCAGCACACTCGTAAGCATCCCGCAGCATTTGCCGCTCCCGCAGCAAAGCATCCTCCATGCCTGTCCCGTATCGGAGTGTCAACGGATGCAGGCGTCTGGTAAATTTATACCGATTGATAAGAACGTCGTCCCGACAGTCCAGGTACACCACGCGGCAGATATCTCCCGCTTCCCGCAGAGACTGGACCAGGGGAGAGAGCGCACGGAAATCCGTAGTACACCGCACGTCGGTAACGATGGCCAGCTTATCACCGGAGGTAGCGTCCTTCCGATGCATATCGACCAGCACGCTGATCATATTGAGGGGAATATTATCCACGCAAGTGTATCCCCAATCCTCAAGGATATTCGCGGCCCGGGACTTACCCGCACCGGAGCATCCCGTCAGAAGAACAATATTCATACCGTCTCCTTTACTCTTCCCCGTCCGTCGGTGGGACGTATACGATCTCCGGACAAATGTCCACCTCAAAACGTTTTTTCAATTCTCCCTGAATATGGGCAATCAATCCCCGCACGTCCGCCGACGTGGCGCCGCCGCGGTTGATAATAAATCCGGCGTGTTTTTCGGACACCTGGGCACCGCCGATCGAGAATCCTTTCAATCCGGCCTCATCGATCATCTGGGCGGTAAACCGTCCCTCGCACCGCTTGAACGCACTGCCTGCACTGGGATACTCCAGGGGCTGTTTACTCATACGGCGGCTCATCAAATCGTCCATCATTGCGCGAATAGCCGTTTTATCCCCCGGTTGCAAGGCAAACGAAGCGGACAAGACAATTCGCTCGGGATGATCGCGATAAACGCTGTGGCGGTAACCGAAATGATGCTCATCGGCCAGCAGTGTTTTTACGGTACCGTCTTTGCCGTCATAGCAGATACTCTCCGTCAGAATCTGGCAGATCTCCCCGCCGTAGGCGCCGGCGTTCATAAACACCGCACCGCCCACACTGCCTGGGATACCGAAAGCAAACTCCATACCCGTAAGTCCCGCCTCGCAGGCCGCATTGGCGCAGGCATTCAGCGATGCACCCGCACCGGCGTACAGGGTATTCCCTTCCACACGGATACAGCGAAGCCGCGCCGTGGAAATCACGGCACCCCGGAATCCTGCATCATCAAAGAGAAGATTGCTTCCCCGTCCGATGACGATAGTGCGGATATTCCGCTTGGCAGCCTCTGCCATCACGCGGCGGAATGCTTCCTCCGTGGCCGGCTCAACATACACGTCGGCCGGGCCGCCGATGCGGAAGGTGGTGTGGTCGCTCATGAACTCATTTTCCAGGAGAAAGACCTCATCGTTTCCGTCTTGTATTGTGCGGATGAAATCCCGCATCGTTTCACTCATACTGTACTCCTTCAGGCTTCCATCAAATAGGCGGGCAGATCCCGTATATCCTGCAGTATATGCGTGACGGCACGTCCTTTTGCGTCGTGGGTGCTCCGATGATCCAGCCAGACAGCATCCATACCGGCAAGGATGGCGCCGTCCATATCCGACGTCAGAGAATCACCGATCACGCAATAAGCAGACCGATCCCCGTCCCCCACCGTTTTCAGAACGTGATCGAAAAAGAGGGGCGAAGGCTTGGCCGCACCGATATGCTCGGACACAAAAATTCCGTCAAAATACTTTTCCAGAGGGGATCCGAAGAACCGCCCTCTTTGCACCTCGTAGGTGCCGTTGGTTACGATATACATCTTATAGTGGGGGCGCAAAAGACGGCAAACGTCCTCTGCTCCGTCCATCATAAACCGCTGGCAGGCCAATTCCTCAAAGTAACGGTCGCTGACCTCCAGACTCCTGCCGTCATCCGGCATTCCGAGACGCTCAAACAACATCTCGTACCGAAGGTCCTTCAGGCGTTCTCTTGTCATCTCGCCTTTCTCCAGCTGTTTCCACAATCCTCCGTTGATCTCGTGATAGAGACGGTACACGCCATCATCCACCGCAAGGGCGGACGCGGAGAACGCGGCGTAAAACGCCGTCTCCTCCGCGCGATCGAAATCCATCAGTGTATTATCGAGATCAAAGAGCAGATACTTGTACTCTTTCATTACTTGATGCAGAAACGGCGGTAGGTCTTCTTGCCTTTTCTTACGATGATACCGTCACCGCACAGAGCAGCTGCATCCACGGTGGCATCGATAGCTTCCACCTTCGCATCGTTCACAAGAACGCCGCCCTGCTGGATCAGACGTCTTGCTTCACCCTTGGAGGGAGCCATCTTGCTGATTACAAGCAGATCCAGAACGGCAATCTTACCGTCGGTGAGATCTCCCTCACTCAGCTCGGTGGTAGGCATATCCTCACTCATACCGCCTGCGGCAAAGATCTTATGAGCCGCATCCTGGGCCTTGTCGGCCTCTTCCTGTCCGTGGATCAGCGCGGTAACCTCGTAAGCCAGCTTCTCCTTGGCGCGGTTCAATTCGCTGCCTTCCAGCTTCTCGTACTCGG
>JBGVJO010000013.1:0-5754 GCA_045129535.1 Eubacteriales bacterium | reverse complement strand
TGCTGAACTTCTCAATCTCCTCCTCGTTTACCTCAACCTGAGGAATCAGGAAATCCAGAAACGCACGCAGATCGGCGTCTTCCGCATCGGATTCGATGGTGGTGAAGAAGTCGATATTTTCCTCGTTTGCGTAGGGGCGTTCGTCCATTTCCACGCGGTATACCCAGTGAGTGCCGTAATCACTGGAGACCTTCACGGATTCTCCTACCTGCAACTCGAAGGCGGCATCCACCACCTCGGGGATGAAGTCGATCTGGCGGGTCAGATAATAGCCGTTCTTATAGTAGGTGTCCTCGGAGTAGTTTTCGTACACTTCCAGGAAATCCTTGCCCTCTGCCAGCTCGGCATCGATCTGCGCGATCACGGCTGCTTTGGCGGCTGCTTCTTCTTCGTTTAGGGGGCGGAGCTTGATCGTTCCGTCCTGATTATAGTTGTAATGGCCCTGGTCATCCGTTTCATATACGTGGGCGTTGTTGACGTATATATGGTAAATGCGCACGTAATTCTCACGGCAGTAGGTGTCGATATCCGCCGCGGTCAACTCCCGCTCACCGCCGGGGGCATACAGGGCTTCCACCAGCTGGCTGGTCTGCTCCTCGCAGCGGTAGATGTCCCGGAGCATACGGACGTTGATGCCAAATTTGGCCAACTCTTCATTGAAGACGTTCTTGGAGCCGCCGGCACGTTCGTCGATCAGCTCATCGATATAGGAATCGATCTCCTCTTCCAGGGAGGGGGACAGCTTCATACCTTTCTGCCGGAACAATTCCATACAGATCAGTGTCCGCTTTACGTTATTCAATACAACACCGTCCAGATATTCTTCCACGGTTACGTCATCGTACAAAACGGTGTCCCAGAAGGCGTCGGTGTCCGTTGCGTCGGAGAAGGTGTACATAAAGCTGCCCTTGTAGGAGGCAAGCCAGTAGCTGTACATATTGGCGCTGATGGAGGATTCTCCGTAGCGCATTACCTCCACGGTATCGGCGGCGCATCCGCCGCAGGGAATCAGTAAGCATACGAGCGCCAGGATAAGCGCAATCCATTTTATTTTCACGTCGTACATTCCTTTCGCGTAATACAAGCAGTATAGGACAAAAATCGGGAAAAATCAAGGAAATCCCTTAACGGAATTGTATATATTTCGTTAACAGATCCGTGGCGAAATCCACCACCCGCGTGCCCTTTTTGAAACGGCATACCACGGCGCTCTCGCCGCCGAGAGCCATACGGATCTGTGCGGCAGGGAAGGCAGCGGCCAGTGCGGACAGTGCATTCGGATGAATCGTCTCGGGCACCAGACGGAGAATGCCGTCCCGCTCCTCGATTTTCTTCATACCGGCGGACGCGCCGAGTGCCCGCAGATGGGCGATTTTGCACAGATTGACGGAGGCGGAGGGGGGCTCGCCGAAGCGGTCGCACAATTCGTCCAGAATATCCTCGTAATCCTCGTATTCCGTGATCCGCGCAATTTTGCGGTACATTTCCATCCGCTGGGGTGCCGCGGGAATATAGGTCTTGGACAGATACGCATCGCATCGGATGTCCACAGCACATTCTACCCGCGCCTCAGGTGCTTCGCCCTGTTCCTCCAGTACCGCTTCGTTCAGCAGCTTCACGTACATATCGTAGCCTACGGCCTCCATGTGGCCGTGGTGCTGGGCGCCCAGCAGGTTGCCCGCACCGCGGATCTCCAGATCTCGCAGGGCGATCTTGAAGCCGGCGCCGAAGGCGGCGTATTCCTTGATGGCGGAGAGCCGCTTTTCCGCGATCTCCGTCAGCTGCTTCTGCTTCGGATAGGTAAGAAACGCATAGGCCCGTCGGCTGGATCGGCCCACGCGGCCCCGGATCTGATGCAGCTGGGAAAGACCGTACCGATCCGCGTTTTCGATAATCAGCGTGTTGGCGTTGGGCACGTCAATGCCCGTTTCAATGATGGTGGTGGACACGAGAATGTCGATCTCGCCCTTCACCAGATCGGCCCAGATCTCCTCCAATTCATCCCGCTCCATCCGGCCGTGGGCGGTGGCCACGCGGGCATCGGGCAGGGAACGGGCGATCTTCGCCGCCGTTTCATAGACGGATTCGATCCGATTCTTCAAATAGAATACCTGTCCGCCGCGGCGCATTTCCCGCCGCATGGCTTCCAGAAGAATGCCGTCGTCGTGCTCCATCACGTAGGTCTGTACGGGCGAGCGCAATCCGGGTGCCTCCTCCAGCACGCTCATATCCACGATGCCGCCCATGGCCATATTCAAGGTGCGGGGGATCGGCGTAGCCGTCAAGGTCAGTACGTCCACGTCGGGGGCAATCTGCTTCAGCTTTTCCTTTTGCTCCACGCCGAATCGCTGTTCCTCGTCCACGATGATCAGCCCCAGATTGGAGAAGGTCACATCCTTGGAGATCAGCCGATGAGTGCCGATGATGATGTCCGTATCTCCCCGGCGAAGCTTTCGCAGAGAGGCGGCCTGTTGGGTAGGCGTGCGGAAGCGGGACAGCATATCCACCTCCACGGGGAAGCCGCGCAGGCGGCTCTGGAAGGTCTGCAAATGCTGGAATGCCAGAATGGTGGTGGGCACGAGCACGGCTACCTGATAGCCGCTCATGACCGCCTTGAAGGCGGCACGGAGGGCCACCTCTGTTTTGCCGTATCCCACGTCGCCGCAGAGGAGGCGGTCCATAGGATAGGACGCCTCCATATCCCGACGGATGTCCGCGATCGCGGTGCTCTGTCCCTCCGTTTCCTCGTACTCAAAGGAGTCGGCAAACTGGCGGCACATATCGTCGTCGGGGTCAAAGGCAATGCCTTTGGTCCGTTTCCGTTTGGCGTAGAGCGCGATCAGCTCCTTGGCCATTTCCTTGGTGGCGGCCTTGGCCTTCGCTTTGGTGCGGCCCCAGTCCGCCCCGCCCATCTTGGATAGCTTTACGGCACCGCTGTCGGAGCCGGCGCCGATGTATTTGGATACCATATCCAGCTGATCCACGGGCAAGAACAGCTTATCCGTGCCCGCGTAGTGAATCGTAATATAATCTCTCGTGGTACCGTCCACGGTGATATTCTCAATGCCCGTGTATTGGCCGATGCCGTATACGGTGTGCACCACCAGGTCCCCGATCTCCAGATCGGCGTAGGAGAGAATGGCCTCGGTAGCTTTCTTTTTCGTTCCCGATTTGCGTCGGCGGATGTGTCCTCCTGCCCGATGGGCGGCGGAGAAATTGAGCAGAGCAAATTTGGGGGAGATAAGATCAAAGCCTGCGGCAAACTCACCGCACAGCACGGCGATGGGCTTTTGAGGGGCCGAGGTGAAGAAATTCCCACCCGATCCGTCGGCAGGTGCGGCGGTGTATCCCTCGTCGGACAGAGTACGGATCACTTCCTGCTGCTCCACCTCGGTGGCGCAGAGAATGGCAGTCATATATCCGTTCTTGACGTAGTTTTCCAGATCCTCCCGCAAAAGTGCCATATTTCCGCTGTAAGCGGGGATATGGCTGGCGGAGAAATTGTAGGTGTGCGAGGGCAAACCGCCGGCAGTGAAAGCGTCCATATACACAGCGGGCATCACCGACGCACAGTCGGCAATGGCGTCCCATTCTCTGAGATATCCCCGATTCTGCTTGATGGCGAACAATTCTCCCGCGCCCAGCATATCCGTGATGCTTTGGGCAAGAAGGGTGGCGCAGGCCTCCGCTTTGTTTTCGCAATTCTGGCTGGAGCGGATGATCATCATTCCGCTGAAATAGTCCGTAAGACAGCTTCCCTCGGGATAGATCATCGGCAGGTATTTGTCCGCAAAATCTATTTCCAATCCGGCGTCCAGAACCGCCAGTTCACCCGTCAGAATCTCTGCCGCGTGGGCGTGATCACCCTCGGAGGTGGCCAGTTTTTTGATCTGGCGGCGGATGGCCGAGGAGAGAAGTGCACGCATCTCCTCGGATACGATGACCTCGCGGGCCGGGGGAATGCGGATCTTTCCGTTTACCGTTTCCGTGAAACGCTGTGTCTGCACGTCAAAGGTGCCGATGCGGTCGATCTCGTCACCGAACAATTCGATGCGGTAGGGCGCCGCCGCCGGGGGATAGATGTCCACGATGCCGCCGCGTACGGCGAACTGGCCGGGACCTTCCACCAATTCTCCCCGTACGTAGCCGGATGCACTCAGGGAGGCGGCCAGCTTTTCCGTATCCACGCGGGTGTTTACGTCAATTGTCACCGTCAGGGAAGAGAGCAATTCCTCCGGAATCGTGATCTGCAAAGCCGCCTCCGGGGTCGCGGTGATAATCAGCGGCTCCGCGTCAAACAGGAGAGACGACAGCACCCGCAGACGCTGGTGCTCGTAATCGTGGGAGGAGGTGATGTTGTTGAAATTATAATCCCTGGCCGGGTATTGCAGAGCAGGCAGACCGGCCCCCTGCAAAAGGGCCGCCGTGGCAGCCGCATCCTTCTCCTCGGGGGTGAGGATCAGAATGCACATGTCCGCAAAATCCTCCACCAGGGCAGGCAGAAAGACGTCTGCCGCTCCGTCGGACAACCCGGTGACCGTCACGGGACGGTGCCGTCCCGACTGCAGCGCTTTGCGGATGGCGGATACCATATTTCCGTATTCGCGCCCGGAGCGGAACAGATCGGTGAGCAGTTTGTAGTTCATAGATTTATACTCCGTCGGCGGGACGGTGGCCGTTGCACAGCCCCATAGCCCCCTCCATCTTACCGTCAAAAATCATCTTCGCCGCTTCCTCAATCAGGGGGAAACAGCTTTCCAGTCTCTTTTTATCTTCACCGCCGAGCACACCCAGCACCCAGGCCGCCAGATCGTACTGGGGATTGGGCTTTTGTCCTACGCCGAAGCGGATGCGGGGGAATTTGTCGCTTCCCAGCCGGGCGATGATATTCTTCAATCCGTTCTGACCGCCGTGGGATCCGCTTTGGCGGACACGCATCCGTCCTGTATCCTGGCATACGTCGTCCACCAGGATCAGGATATTCTCCGGGGGAATCTTGTAAAAGGATGCCGCTTCGGCTATGGCGTCGCCCGACAGATTCATAAAGGTTTGGGGCTTCATCAGAAGTACCCGATGGGTGCCGATCTGTGCCTCGCCGCAGAGGGCCTTGAATTTCAGACGGCTCACGTCCGCACCCAGCTTGGCGGATAGATGGTCCAGCGCCATAAAGCCCGCGTTGTGGCGGGTTTTCTCGTATTCCTTGCCCGGATTGCCAAGACCCGCAATGATATGTGTCGGTGCGGCGGTGGGGGCGGTGTTCTGTTTTGAGATTTGCTTGAATAAATCAAAAATATCAGCCATAGTATCCTCTTTCGGAGAACGCACAAAAAGCAGCAAAACCCGGAGTAGGGGGGTGCTGCTGATGCGATGTGTTCGTTATTGGAGGTGTGTGCGCGCAGGAAAAACGTGCCTGCGGCTTTCATACCATATACATTATATCACGAAAGTGCAGAAATGCAAGGCAGAATTACCCTGTAAAATCGACTCTCGCGAAAAAACAGGTGGAATTTGTAAACCGGAGGTGAAAAATCGGAGAACTATTTTCCGATAGCCTTGTAAAACGCTGCGGAGTTTAGTATAATGTAGTGTAAGTATCTGTGAAAGGAGCGGAGAGGTATGAATTTGTGGCAATCTTTGAGATCCCGCTTTCAGAAAAACGATCGGTACGAAACGGACGTGGAAGACGAATTCACCCTGACCCGGGAGTCGGAGTTCAACTACGATCGGGATCCGTTTCTTCACTCCCTCAGTGAG
>JBGVJO010000012.1:0-3572 GCA_045129535.1 Eubacteriales bacterium | reverse complement strand
CTACCCAGGGCATCGGCCTGAGCGGTCTGTCTCAGATGAGCAGCGGCATCAGCCTGTCCGGTACCGCACTGGAATTGAAGGTTGTAAAGCCTCAGCACTTTGACAGCGTTCCTCAGATCGCTGATCACCTTCTGAACAAGCGCACCGTCGTGCTCAATCTGGAGTACACCAACAAGGTGACCGCACGCCGTCTGATCGACTTCCTGTCCGGCGTTGCTTACTCCATCGACGGTTCTCTTAAGAAGATCGCATCCAACGCATACGTTATCACGCCCAGCAACGTGGACGTGGGCGATGCACAGCTTCGCGACAAGCGTCAGCGCGCTGAACAGCAGGAATCTGCTCCTGCCGCTGAGAACGATCTGGGCGAGTTCTAAGATACTCTGCCAATAAAACAAAGGCAGCATCCGTTGCCTTTTGTTTTGATGCCGATTTTCGGTACTATACTGTATAACGACGGCGGGCAGCATGTTTTATGCTGCCCGCGTGCCGATATCGGGCATTTTGAGCCCACTACCCGAAAGGAGATCCCCTTGACTGCCCTCATTGTTTTTGTTTCATTTCTCGCCTACTGGATGATCTCGGCCATTCAGACGCTGATGACGATCCGCGCCATCTCCAGCTGGTTCTTCCCGGGAGAGGACAACGCGTTTCAGCGTTTTTTGGTGATAACTACGGAGCCGTTTATTATCCCGGTGCGGGCAATTTTGGAGCGGTTCGATGCCATTGCCGCTCTGCCCATCGATATCTCCTTTTTAGTCACCTTCATTCTTTTGTCCGTACTTCAATCTCTTCTGTGAGGATCTATGAAATTCATTTCTGATAAACACCTGGATGACGGAAGCCGCCGTCTTATGGCACGCGCCGCAGAGCTTGTCCGCAGAGAAGCCTACGATACCGCTTTCTCCGATTTTCTCACCCCCCGTGAGCAGCGTCTGTTTTATGCCGCCTGTGCCGCTGAGGGACAGGCCGACCGTCTCTTTTTCTATGGAGGCGCCCCCGGGGCGGAACGCCGCATAGCGGTTCTCGTGCCCGAATGGCTGCTGTCCGACGTACCGACGGGAGATCCCTTCGGGGAGGGACGGGAGCAGTATCTCTCTTCCCTGATCGAGAATGAGACCATCGATACCTCCTCCGCCCTGGCCGCCGTTTCCCTGACGGGCAGTGACTACGGTTCCCTCACCCATCGGGATTGGCTGGGCGCTATTCTGGCGCTGGGCATTGAGCGGCACGTGCTGGGCGATATCGCCGTGTTCGATGAGCATAGGGCTTTCGTCTTTCTGAAGCCCTCGATGGTGCCCTTCGTTACGGAAAACCTGACCCACGCCGGCTCGGACACCGTCCGTGCTGCAGCCGTTACCCTGCCCGACGGCTTTGAGATTCCCCGCTCCTTTGAGCGGATTGAAGTCAGCGTGGCCTCTCCCCGCCTGGACGGCGTGGTGCGGGCACTGACCAATCTGTCCCGCAGCGATGCCGCCTCCCTGGTTTTGGCAGGCGACGTGGAGTTGAACTATTTCCCCGAGGAAAAAACCGATGCCCCCGTGGAGGATGGAGACACGCTGTCCATCCGAGGCTGGGGAAAATACATTATTGATTCCGCCAATACTGTGACACGCAGGGGACGAAATCGCCTGGTGGCACGCAAATATAAATAAGTCGGAGGATCGCCATGTTACTGCCGCAGGAAATCCGCAATCACACCTTTGGTCGCGCTATGCGCGGCTACACCACCGCCGAGGTGGATGAGTACATAAACTTCCTGGCCGACAACGTGGATTCCCTTAATCGGGAAAACGTCGAGCTGGCGCAGAAATTGAATATTGCTCTGGAAAAGCTGGCGGAATTGCAGGCCAGGGAGGCACGCGTTGCCCGTCTGGACACGGAAATGCGCCGTGCCGCCGCTACCCTTCTTCACGAGGCGGAAAAGCAGCAGAAAAAGATTCTGGAGGAAGCCCACGCGTATGCAGAACGGGTAGTTGCGGATGCGGACGCCCACGCAGCCATCCAGAAAAAGGTTCGTGAGGAGATCCGTGAGGAGGTCCTCCGCTTTAAGAACGATCTATACGCCCGCTACGGCCAGCACATCGATCAGCTGGAGGAGATTGCCGGGGCCACGGCAAAGATGGCCTTTGAGGCACCGCCTGCCGCCCCCGCAGTGCCGGAATTCGTGATGGAGCCGGCGGTGGAGAGCACGCCCGTTGCCGTGCCGGCGCAGGCTGAGGCGATGGAAGAAACCGAGCACTTGGAAACACTGGAATCCCTTGAAGCCATTGAGGAAATCGAGCGCATAGAAGACATCCCCAACATAGAGCAAATGGATCTCTTTGATCCCATCGACGACACGGATGCCATCAACAAGGAACTGGAAGAGATGATGGCGGACACCGACACGGTATGGACCGATTACACCGACGCGGTGGCGGAGGAGGAGATCGATCCCGGTTTTGTCCTTCCCGAAATCCCGGCAGAGGAAGTCGTCGAGGAATCCTTCTTTGACGTGGAAGAGGTATCCGCCGAGGAAGCCCCCGCCGAGGAGGACGATGCATTGCTTCTGCAGAATCTTCGCCGTGCGTTCAGCGTGTAATTTGACACGTTTGAGCCCGGCACAAGGGCGAAAAAAACGCCCGCCGACGATGCGGCCGAATTTTCCTTTGTGGAGAACGAGCCCCCGAAAAAACGCGGATTTCTCAGCCGTCTGATCGGCGGCGATTCCGACGGAGAATAACCCATCAACTGAGGTAATTATGCTTTTATTCTTTCTTGTAACGGCAGGGGTAATCCTCCTCGACCAGGTGACGAAAATCCTTGCCCTGCAGTATCTTGCCCCCGCGGGCAGTTATCCCCTGTGGGAAAACGTACTGCACCTGACCTACGTGGAAAACACCGGTGCTGCCTTCGGCATGCTGCAGGATCGCCGCTGGGTGTTCCTTGTGATCTCCACCGTGGCGCTGAGCGGTATGATCGTATATATGTTTCTGAACAAAACGAAGCATCCCCTGGAAACCACCGCCGTGGCCTTCATCGTGGGCGGCGGCATCGGCAATATGATCGATCGGCTTGCCCGGGGTTTCGTGGTGGATTTCGTGGACGTGAAATGCATTCCCTACTGGAAGTACATTTTCAACGTGGCCGATATTTTCGTCTGCGTGGGATGCGGTCTGTTCATTCTCTACATCCTGCTTTTTGAAGCAAAGGTGCAAAAGAAAGAGGCGTCCCAATGATGCGGGAGGATGAATTCATCGCCGACAACGTACTGATCTGCGAGATCGATGAAGAGGGCGACGGCAAGCGGGCCGACGCGGCCCTGGCCGATCGGACGGAGTTTTCCCGCTCAGCTCTGGTTCGACTGATGGAATCCGGATCTGTCACACGGGACGGCACGCCCATCACCAAAAAGACCGTAATGCGTGCAGGGGACACGGTGCAGATTCTTCTGCCCGAGATCGTCCCTGCCGAGGCCCAGCCGGAGGATATTCCGCTGGATATTATCTACGAGGATGACGACGTGATCGTCATCAATAAGCCCAAGGGAATGGTGGTCCATCCCGCGCCGGGCCACGAGCACGGCACTA
>JBGVJO010000011.1:0-2654 GCA_045129535.1 Eubacteriales bacterium | reverse complement strand
CGGGCAATCTGCTGAAAGATCATATTCAGCATCATAATGGACATCAGAACACGGGAAACGTACTGAACACCGGCCATAATGCCGCCGACATCCATCGCCTGTGCCTCGGCCTGCAATCCGCCTATGTAGATGATGGCGATGATTGCCAGATTCATTACGATCATCAGAAGGGGCATAATGGAGGACATAAGCTCCATGACACGAAGATTGGTGTTGCGGTAATCCCGGTTTGCTTCATCAAAGCGCTTGATCTCGTAATCCTCGCGGGTGTACGCTTTTATAACACGGGCTCCGCCGATGTTCTCCTGTACCACGGAGTTGACACGGTCAATCGTCTTTTGTACAGCTGTAAACAGGGGATTGCCCCGCCAGACCATCATGATTACAATAGCGGCCTGCAGCGGGATGGAGCAAAGCATGACGTATCCGAAATTTACGTTCAAATTCAAGCACATAATGAGTCCGCCAATCAGGAACATGGGCGCACGGACAAACATGCGCAGAATGCTTTGCACAAGATCCTGTACCGTAGTGATATCGTTCGTCATACGGGTGATCAAAGAGCCGGTGGTAAAGGAATCCGTTTGCTGCAATGACAGGTGCATCACGCGCTTGAATGCATCTACACGCACGTCATTGCCGAATCCTTGTGCCGCTACACTTGCGGTATAGGCACACATAATGCCCATAAAACCGCCGATGATAACTAGCACAAGCATTTTCACACCGGTGTTTATAATAAACGGGAGGTTTTGTTTAAGAACGCCCTCGCTGATGATGGAAGCCATCAGCTTTGGCTGCATAAGATCCACAGCTACCTCCCCCATCATAAGCAGGGGGGACAGAATGGCAAACAGCCAATATGGTTTCAGGTAAGATGATAACTTTTTAGTCTTCACGGTGATTGTTTTCCTCCAAAAGATTCTCTCGAATCTTTGTCAGCAGGGAGACAAGTATATCTCGCTCTTCCGTTGTCAGACAGTCGGATATGTGCATTTCGTGCTCCCGTACCTTAGATATAACGCTTCGGTCAATATTGCGGCCTTTTTCGGTCAGAAGGACTCGTGTTGCCCGCATATCGTGCTCGTCGGCGTGACGGATTACCAAGCCGTCACTTTCCATCTTTTGCAGACAAATGCTGACCGTCGGAGCTTTCAGGCGGGTAGCGTGAACCAAATCCAGCTGTGTCACGTTGTCTTTGCGTGCCAGATGCATCATAATCATTTGGCAGCTGCGGGGAATGGGCGGAGCGAAGGTCTTGATCTTTTCGGTAGCCAACCGGTCGATCTCGTGAATGATCGCCAGCGGATTGTGGTTTATATCGCGTTGTGGTAGGCTTGCTTTCTTGTCGGTTTTCATATGTTTCTCCACAAATTAGTTTACTAATAAATTATATCACGGAAAGGGAACTCCGTCAATATTTGCAAAGGAAAAAGCCGACAGCGACGCTGTCGGCTCAACGTATTGATTTTAGGTGTTCGGCGTGGTATAATGGGTTCACTTAGGTTTAGCAAATCCATGGATAAATCCGTTTACGTCGGCGGAGCATATATCGCCACCGATAACGCGGTTTTTATAAACGATCAGATTGGCGAGTACTTTTCCTTCCTCACCCGGGTAGTTGGTGATTTCATACGTATACCGAATGACGTCCTTTCCTTTGTATTTTTCCAGATCCAGCCCTTGCTGTTTTTGCACCTCGTTATAGGTCTTCATAATTTTGTCGAATTCTTTCGGGATGCTCAGTGTTACTTCTTCCTTGGCGGATTCACTGCATTCCCAGCCAAACTGGGATAGGAATTCGGTGCGGTCTTCATTACCCCTGATTTTGTCGTATCGAATGTTTGCCGTTTGTTTTTGAATAGCGCCGGTGGTGACGATATCATACCGTGGTACAAACAGGATCAATGAAACCAGTGCAATGAGTGCTATCCCGATGATGCTGAAAAACTTCAATGTGTTGGCTCTTAACGTGTATACAAACATACATGAACCCTTTCTCGTTTCTGTAAGCGGTGGTATACTATATGTACCGGTTACAAAATCTATGCTCATTTTACACAGGAGTGGTGCATTTATGATAGCGATTTACGCGTTGGTGAACGATATTCGCGCAATAGAAGCGCATATCGCCCTGCGAAGACAGTCGATTCCTTGCTGTCTGATCGGTCCGGAATATAGGCATGCCTCAGTTGTGCATAAAGTTCCTTTTGTGTTCGTAGGTGAAGGCTGTGAAACGGTGGTGGATGGTTTCCTGCATCCAATTCCGGACGCTAAATTCATACGATCGTACGATATGCTGTGTGCAGATCGATTGATACAGCACTTAAAGGACGTATACGACCGGGATTTTGCCAATCTGTTTTGCGGCGGAATACGGTTTGAGGAGGATCAATTCTATTTCTACGGGAACCGCATACGCCTGACTGATTACGAGACAATGATTGTTAAGCATCTTGCACTGTGCCGTGGCTGTTGCTTTACTGCCGAGGAAATTACCGCTTTCTGTTTGAGTGGAGGTTCCTCTGCAGCAGTTCACGTATGCAATATCAACGCAAAGAACAGAGCAAGTGTGACAGAGAAAATCGTGTATTCCAAACGCTATCAAGGATATTACATAAAATAAATCCCGATGCATTTCGCATCGGGATTTT
>JBGVJO010000010.1:0-1726 GCA_045129535.1 Eubacteriales bacterium | reverse complement strand
GCGCAGCTTGGGCAGCATTGTTTGCGGGTCACAGTCTTTCGGCAAAACGATCCGATATTTCATGATAGGCTCAAGAACCGGCGCATCGGACATAGCCTCTGTGCCAATTCCCTGTCCGTTCTGTGTGGAATCGAGTCCCACAACACAGCAAACGTCACCTGCAGACACTTCATCCACAGCCACATGTTTCGATCCGGAATACAAGCGAATCTGGGTGATTTTAGACTCGCCTTTCCCATCGGTCACACTGTCTCGGACGCGCAAGGATCCACCCGTTATTTTCAGATGGGTCAGTCGCGTGTTCTGCTCGTCATACGTGATTTTAAATACTTTTGCACCGAATGCTTCCGCATACTGCTTCTGTGTAGTGTACGTTTCAATACCGCTGAGAAACTCTTCAATTCCTTCCAGCTTTAAGCCGGAACCGAAGTAACATGGGAACACAGACCGCGAGACAATCAACGATGAAACGTCCTCTGTTGTCACTTCACCGGTTTGCAAATAGCTCTCCAGCACGTCCTCGCGGCACATGGCCAGCTGCTCTTTATGGCATTGCACGTATTCCCGACGAAAGTCCAAACAGTTGGGGGAAAGCTCCCTTTGAAGTTCAGCCATCAGATCTTCCCGGCTTCTGCGGGCAAAATCCATTTTTGTTACAAAAAGAAACACGGGGATTCGGTATAAATCAAGGAGTCGCCACAACGTGCGCGTGTGGGACTGTACTCCGTCGATTCCGCTTATTACCAATATCGCGTAATCCAAGACCTGGAGGACACGTTCCGTTTCAGCCGAGAAATCAATATGTCCGGGAGTATCCAGCAACGTAACGGATAGATCCCGGGTGGTAAACTGTGCCTGACTGGCAAAAATAGTGATGCCCCGTTCTCTTTCCAGATCGTGGGTGTCCATCACCGTATTGCGGTGATCCACACGGCCAAGCTTCCGTGTTTTGCCCGTTACGTAAAGAAGCCCTTCGGCAAGCGTGGTTTTGCCTGCGTCCACGTGGGCTAAAATTCCCATAACCGTTTTCTTCATCTATTCCTCATTCTGCCGTACGCAGCTGTTATTAAAGATTACATCAGTATTATAACAAATAAATTTGTATTTGTAAACCAAATAACGCATTGCAAACGGCATTTGGGGTTTACATTTGCGGCATTATGTGGTATAATGTATTTTGTATAGTAATATCCTTATATATTAACGACATATGCCGGGAGTGACTGCCGCATTATGATTTCTATACCTAAATTTTCCGTGGGCGACACGCTCGAGATGAAAAAGACACACCCTTGCGGGGCAAAGACATTCCGTGTCCTGCGTACCGGATCGGACGTACGCATTCAATGCACCGGTTGCGGTCGCGATATAACGGTAGAACGGCTGAAACTGGAAAAATCCATCAAGAAAATTATTCCGTCGGAGGTCCGCGATGCAAAGTGAATCCAATTACTCCCTGCCGGAGGAAATGAACGCAGCTGAGCTTACTGCGGGAGCCAAGCATACGGACAAGCCTACACTCCGTACACGTTTTATCAGCGCAAAATATTTACTGTGGTGCTTCTTTTTGCCGGCAGCATTGATGTGGCTGATTTATATCGCCATGAAAGTATATCCTTTTGGCGAGGAATCCGTACTTGTTCTGGATCTGAACGCACAGTACGTTTACTACTTTGAGTGGCTCAGACGCCTTCTGCACGGCGAAGGCAGTTTTCTCTATACCTTT
>JBGVJO010000009.1:0-1001 GCA_045129535.1 Eubacteriales bacterium | reverse complement strand
GTGGTGTGAGAGAATACTTCCGCGAAGTGAGAAAGGGGCGGGATCAACTTGTTCCGTGCGCTGCCTGCGTGGGTGAGAATTCGCTTGCCGCGGGCGCTCACCGTGTCCACGTATCCGTCGGGATTGCCGTTCCACGGCGTGGCAAAGGACCGCTCACCGCGGATGTGCCAGGTCTGGGTGTAGACCTCCAGTGCGTCGCATTCCGCATCGGTGAGGGAACAAAGCCCGGTTTTGGCGCACAAAATCACGTCCTCCCGCCGCCATCCGCCGCTGACTACGGCCAGAGCGGAAAGAAGCAGCCGAGATGCCGGCCGGGTGCTCACGTCGGTGCGCTCGGCAAGAAAATAAGGGATCCCGCGGCGGGCCAGTGCCGTGTCCAAGATACCCCGCAGCTTATCGGCGCTGCGGGCAATGACGGCGATCTCGCCGTAGTGGGCGCCGGATTCCACCAGGGAACGGATACGGCAGGCGATGGCCTCCGCTTCCGCATACCGATCCGCCACCCGGATCGCGCGGACGGTGTCTTTGTCCTCCCCGGCGGGGATGTAAGGCGCGGCGGAAAAGTCCCACAAATGCCTTTCCAGATAAGCAAGACGGGGGGAGGCCGCCCGATGATTTTCGCTCAGAGATACAGTGGTGTACTCCCGACCCATCTGCCGTGCCGCATCCTTCATTTTCTTATAGAAGGAGCGGGGGGAGGCGAACTGAGGCTCCTCCGTCTTTTCGGCAGGGCATGCGAAGGTGATGCACACGCTCTCCGCCTGGCGGAGAATACGGTGCATGATCTGATCCTCCACGGGGGTGAGGGAGAAGAAGGAGTCCACGAACACGTGGCATCCTTCAAAAAAATGATCGGTGTTCAGGCGCTCCGCCAGATGGGACAGCGCGTCCTCGCTGTCGTCATAGCGATCCGTCACCAGCTGATTGTAGGTAGCGGCGATCAGAGAAAGATCCCGTGCCCGCGCTACCAGGTGGGCCCCCTCGTTTTCGTTCTCCAAACG
>JBGVJO010000008.1:0-15214 GCA_045129535.1 Eubacteriales bacterium | reverse complement strand
AACGTGACGGGCGTGCAATGCACGCCCCTACAAGATAACATCAATTCCCCGCAAAAAAACAACCGCACCCGAAGGTGCGGCTGTCACAATATTCACTTGTGGGAGGACAACATCTCCTCGGCGCGGTCCAGATCTCCCTCGGCCAGGCGGGAGAGTTCCGCTACGCGTTTTTTCAGATTCTCCCGGATATCCTCCTCACGGGCGAGAATTTCCTCCATCTTCGAGAGAACGATCCGATCGTCCACGTGGAAGGCGGGCAGAGCCCACTCACCCAGCCCTGCGTACTCCATAAAGGCGCCCACCTTGGGATCGTAGGCAAGAGCCAGAGAGGGAACACCCTCCGTGGCGGCGAAGATCAGGGCGTGGAGCCGCATACCGATGAGGGCGCGGGCGCCGCCCACGATCTCTCTGAGCTCCTCGGTGGTGAAGTTCTCCACCACCACCGCGTTTACCTTTGCATCACGCAGGCGGGATGCGGTGCGGGCGCAGATCTCGCTGTCGTAGGAGGGCTGCATGGGAATCAGCACGACAGACAAGCCGTATTTCACCGAAAGCTCTCTCGCCGCGCGGAACACGGCCTCCTCCATGGACATGGAGTCCACGGTTTTCGTCATGTTGCCCGCTGTTTCCCTAAGGGAAATCACCAGATAATCCCCCACCCGGCGGGGCGTATCGGTGGCGGAAAGGAGTACGGGATCGGCGCTGAGCGCGATCCGCTCCGCGGGAATGCCCATGGACTGAAGAGTGTCCCTTGAAACCTCCTCCCGCACGCTGATATAGTCCGCCTCACGGATGGCCCGTGCGGCACGGGCCACGTTTTTTTCTTTTTCAATAGGGCCGATGCCGTTGGCATAGACCATCACGGGGACGCCGGCTTTTTCGGCACATCGCATCACCCAGGTATAATACAGAAGAGATTTGGTGCTGGTGGCGTCCTGCAGAAGACTGCCGCCGCCGCTGATGAGCAGAGCCGATTTGCGGATGGCACGGAGCACCCGTCCAAAGGCAAAACGGGGAATCCGTTTCACGCCGGGGACAGGCAGGGGTGCGTTCCCGCACAAAGCGGCCACTTGATCGATCCCCCGCTTATGGAGTCCCTCCACGATGGCGGAAAGGAGGGCGTCGTCCCCCGTGTTGCCCGATCCGTAATAGCCGGAGATCAACACCCGCGGACGGCGGAACACGTGCTCCCGCACCGTGCGCTCGTACATATCCAGCGCATCCTTCGCCATACGGGAAACGGAATAGCACCGCCGGATCACGTCCCGGTTGTACTCACCCATCTGCCGTCTTTCCTCGTCGGAGTGATTCAGAATGTCGATCACACCGTCGGCGATGGTGTCCGCATCCGCCGCCGGTCTCGTGCGGCAGCAGAAGTTGGTGGAGATCGCTTCCTCCTCCAAATCCGGGGTGTATACGCCCAGATGTCCCTGGGCACCCGTCAGCACCACGGGCTTGCGGCAGGCCATAGCCTCCATGGCCGCACGGGATACGCCCACGAACACGTCGGCGTGGGGCAAAATCTTCGCAATATCCGATCGGGGACCCAGCACAAAGACGTGCCCGCCGCCCAGCTGCGCGTCGGTTTTTTCCGCCAACGCTTTCAATTCATCCAATACGTCGCCGCCGCCGATGAGGATCAGGCGGGCATTCGGATGGGCCTGGATGATTTTAGGCATCGCCTCCGTCAGACGGAAGGCGTGATGGGCCACGGGCCCATCCATACGGGTAACGCAGACGATTTTGTCCCCCTCGCCCATCGCGGGCAGGGGATTGTCCGAAACCGTGCCGTCAAACTGATCGATATCGATGCCGTTGACGGTGACGCCGATCTTGTCTGCCTCCCGTCCGTACACGTCGATCAGATACTGCTTCAAGTCGTCCGACACCGCCAGCATTCTCTCACCCGTGCGGGTCAGCATCTTCAGATACCATACGGGATCAAAGGTGTAATGGAAGGTGGTGACGAAGGGAATATCGTATTTCTTTGCCAGATCGCAGGTAATCATGCTGGCGATCCGCGCGTGGGAATGGATCACCCGGGGCTTTTCCTCACGGATAACGCCCTCGATGATCCGACGGGATTTGAGCAGGGACAACGGATCCTTTTTATGCAGCGGCGCCGTTACGTGGCGGATGCCGCTTTTCGTCAGCGCGTCCACAAACACGCCGCCCTTGGATACCACTGTCACCTCGTGACCCAGGCGGCATAATTCCCGACACAACTCCAGAATGTGTGTCTCGGCGCCGCCGATATCGAAACTCATGGTGGCCATCAGTATTCTCACGTCAAATTGCCTCCTTTGGTTTTACCACGTTTCACTGCGTGTGAGGATTTCGTCCGATCGCAATTTATCCTCGCGGAACGCGATGCGTAACAATTCCGACGGAATGAATCCGTCGTATTTTTCGTAAACGGGGCACTCGTTCAGCCCGATGAGATGATCGAGGGAGATACCCTCCTCCCGGATGCGCCGTCCCATATCCGAAAGCAGGGAGATCCCGTCTCCCCTCTCCATACGGAACATCATATAATAGCATCCCTCAAATTCGATTTTCGAGATCTTGTACCGATCGGCAAACTGCCCCAGATACCGCCGCAGTGTGCGGAAGGATCTGGTTCCCAGCCAGGGGAACATGGCCCAGGTGTACCCACCCAGATGGACGAGGGTGTTTTCAAGCATCCCCGTATTCCGTGCAACGGCACGGGCCAGTTTCAGTCTTTCGAGAGCGTCCGGCTTCAGATAGGCGTACTCCGTATCCTCGGCGAGCACACGGTACATTCTTTCCAGAATCCGTGTGTGGACCTCGCCGTAATCGCCGGGCCACTCGATCTCCATCTTTCCCTTGACGGGATGGACGTAGATGAGCCGATGGGGAATATCCAACTCCTCCACCTCCCATACACGGCCCGCCAAGGCGAACCGATCCCCCACCGGGGGCGCGGAGGTGATGGTGCCGATCTCGTCGGAGCCGGAGCGGACGGTAAAGTCCTCCGTGTCCTTGAATACGGCGAAGAATTTGAAGCTGGCGGTCAGCTTCTCGCCCCGCAGTCCCACGATCAGCTCTTTTTCCTCCGTCATCTCGAGGAATTCCTGGTCGATCATGGATTTGAGCAGCAGCCGATACTGATCCTTCGTAATGTGGGTGAAGGGCGGCAGGGACAATACCCGCTCACCCAGCGCCATGGGGGTCAGAGATCCCGAGGATGCCAGAATCGATATGGTCTGCTGGAAGAGCAGACTGAAGGGACATTTTCTCAGGATCGGCGGCTCAATGAACCGATCCTCAATATACAACTGTATGACGGCGATGGCCTTCAGCAGCTCCCAGGGGATCAGATGGGGCAGGGGCGCGTTGGGCAGGGGCTCCTCCTCCCGGAATACCATCACCATCTCCGGGGGATTCTCCCGACGGCCGCTCCGTCCCAGCCTTTGTAAGAAGGAGGATACGGTGTTGGGGGAGCCCAATTGGACCACCCGCTCCAGCTTGCCGATGTCGATGCCCAATTCCATAGTCACCGTGGCGCAGGTCACCGCCTGGATCTCCTCGTCCTTCATCTTGGCCTCCGCTTCCTCACGGATGGCGGCGGACAGATTGCCGTGGTGGATCAGGAATACGTCCCGCTCACCCCGCCGCTCGGCAATCTGCCGAAGGGTGGCAGTCACGTACTCCGTCTCCTCACGGGAGTTGGAGAAGACCAGGGATTTGCGGCCTTTCGTGGCATCGTAGATGTATTCGTATCCCGGGTCGGCGGCCGGGTCGAATTCCTTTTCGGATTCTCCTCCCGTCACGTCGGGCAGAATGGGGGACATTTGCGGTGCCTTGTAGGGGACGGCGCCTACGACGTCCCGTGAGAGTGAATCTATTTCTTTTTTAATATTGGCATAATTTAAATCGTACAGCACCGACGGGCCCGTGTGAATGGGATCGGATTCGTCGTGGGCGGGGGATTCGATGTAGAAATGCTCGATGCCCAGCCGCCAGCGAAGCTTTTCTCTCGGTAATTCCGGCACGTAGGTGGACCGACCCGATCCCGCACCCAACCAGGCGGCGGCTGCATCCGTGTCACCGATGGTGGCGGACAAACCGATCCGCCGCGGCTGATAGCCGATGAGCCGTGCGAGCCGCGCGATCTGGCACAAAATCTGGTTGCCCCGATCCGTGCCCGTCAGGGTGTGGATTTCGTCGATGATGATGTATTTCAGATTGCCGAAGAGGCGGATCACGTCGTTGCCCCGCCGCATCAGCATGCTCTCCAGAGATTCGGGGGTAATCTGCAAAACCCCACGGGGATCCCGCAGCATCTTCTCCTTGTGGGATCGGGCCACGTCCCCGTGCCAGTGGAAGACGGGAATATCCGCCTCGTCCGTCAATTCCGTGATGCGCCCAAACTGATCGTTGATCAGGCTTTTGAGGGGAGCGATGTAGAGCACGGCGATGCCGGGGGTGTTCTCCTCGTAGATCTGGGAGAGAACGGGAAAGAAAGCCGCCTCCGTCTTGCCGGACGCCGTGGAGGAGGGGATCAAGAGATTGTGATCCGTGTCGAAAATGATCCGCGCGGCGGTGATTTGCACCTCGTGCAGCTTCTGCCAGCCGCGGGAGTAGATGAATTCCCTGATAAAGGGAGCGTATGAATCAAATACGGTGTCGGACATACGGGGCTCCTTTCGTGTGTAATTTTTTATGCAGGGGTGAAAAGGGGATTCACGGTATCCCGTAGGGGGCGACGTCCCCGGCGCCCCGCATCGTGCGGTTTAGGATTTCCATTGCGGGTGATGTGCTTTTCCCCCATCTCACAACTCAATATCCGATAACTCCACCCGTACCGGCGGGGTAATCTCTGCCGGAGACTCCTCCCCCGCGACCGCATTTTCCCCATCGGGATCGGTATTCACCGGGGCGGTGCCCGTTTTGTTCATCATATCCGTAAACGTGGCTCCCGGATTTTGGTAGAGCAGATCGAGGAGCGTCACAAAATCACGGATGATCTCGCGGGGCGTGATCATCTCCTCCGCGCCGGCCCGGTCCAATTCTTCCTTAAGGAAGGCCGCAGCCATCTCGTCGCTGACGGCGACATTCGCCTCCGGCGAAGTCGACTCGGTGCCGTAATACTGGGCGTGAAGCGACCGCAAACGGAGCGTCAGTGCCAGCAGCTCGTTGTCCGACAGCCGTCTCAGGCGGATCACGGGGGACATCATATTCTTCAGCGGTACGCCCGAGTCCATCACGAACCGTCCGTCGGACAAACGGGAGCGAAGGGCCTCGTAGCTGAACAGTCCCCGCCGCGTGTCCTCCAGGAATCGGGGCGTGCCGCCCAAAACGATCATCAGCCCGCCGGCCACACCCTGCAGGGTGTCGTTGTACATGGACAGAATCTTTTCGTAATTGGCCTCCCGGCTGACGCGGTTCGGAATCTTGTACAGATTCACGCACTCGTCGATCAGCACGAGCAGTCCCTGATACCCGATCAGCCGCACGAAACGGGAGAGCAGGCGGATGTGGGCGTACCAGCTGGCATCGTCAATGATGGACAAGGTGCGGATGCCGATGGCGGCACGGGCGTCGGTCTTGGTGCGGTACTCACCCCGCAGCCACCGCAGGCACGCAGCCATATGCTCCGTGTCATCGGAAAGATAGGCCTCCGCATAGCGGGCCAGCACGGTGATATAGTTGTATCCGCCCACCTCGTCGCCCAAGGGAGAAAGAATCTTCTTCACCCGATCCATTACGGCGGTGCGGTATTCTTCCTCGGGCAAGTCGGAGGAGATTTCCCCCGTCACCGACTGCAGAAAGCGGGAGAGGATCCCGCCCCACGCACCCCCGTCGGGGGATGCCTTTACGGCCAGATTGCGGGACAGCTCTCTATAGGTGGCAATGCCGCCCTCCCCGGACAGCTTCCGCTCGGGGGAAAGATCGGCGTCCGCCGTTACAAAGCCCAACTCCATCGCCCGGGAGCGAAGGAGCTGCAAAAGAAAGCTTTTGCCGCTGCCGTAGCGTCCCACAAGGAGCCGCATGGAGGATTGTCCCTCCGCTACGCGGGAGAGATCATCGGTCAGTGCACGGATCTCGTCCACCCGGCCGATGGCGATATAGGGGGCCCCGCTGCGGGGCACCACGCCGGCGGAAATGCCGGCCAAAAGGGCGCCCAGAATGCGGCGCGGTACTTTTTGGGAGTTCAATTTGGAGGCGTTGTTATCCACGATGCAATATCCTCTCTGTAATCTTCAATCAGTGTCCAGGAATCCCCGTCGGACTCCAGAATAATGTCCCCGATCCGATCGGAAGCCATTTCGTTCAGGGTGTCCGCCAGGCTTTGGGGATTCTGTCGGGTCGTCTGTCGGCGGCACCATGCGGTGAGGGATTCGCCCTGCAGCAGGGCCGTCAAAAGATCCCGCAGGACGGGGGAAATATTCTCCACTACCGTTTTCTCTTCGGGGATGGGGGCGGGGATCACCTCCGCGTCGGGGGCGATGTCCTCCATCTCCTCCGTCAGACGGGCGGTATTCTCCCAGGATTCTTCCTCAATTTTGTGGGACAGGGCAAAATCGATGCCCGTGGTAGGGGCGTCGTAGTATCTTTCGTAGCTTGTGTCCTCGGTCTTCTTTTGCGTCCGCTCAAGGGACAGAGTCGAGGCGGCGTAGGCCTGCACCCGCCGCACGATTTCCGTATCGGCATTGGCCACGGCGAGTCTGGATTTGATCTTCAAGGATCGCCGCAGGAGATTCTCCGCCGTCTTCACGGCGGCGGTGATGTAGGATCGCATCTCGTAGGAGCGGGCGAAGGAGTAATACTCCACCACGATGCGCCGCTTCACGGTCTGGGCGCAAAGGGATCCGCAGAAGGCGTCCCGCTCCGTCTTGGCCCGCCGCATAGTGGAGGGGGTGGGAGAGATGCCGGCGGCGCTTGCGGCGTAGGCCACGGCCTTCGGAATGAAGGTGTCATAAGCCTCCTTGTTGTCCGCATAATAGCGGCTGGAGGTATAGCTGTAATCGCTGGCCGCCGCGATCAGGGAGCCCGGGGAGAGGGCGATCTCCTCCCCCTGGGCGGGCAGGGAAGCGATGTAGAATTCCTTAAAGGATGCCCGGCGGATGATGGCGGGCAGAATGGGCGTAAGCGACTGGGGCAGGGGAATCGCATGGACCAGGCAGTAGTCGCACATCCACTCGGCGAGGTACTTGTCCAACTCCGGATGGCGGGAGCGATAGGCCAGCCAAATGCCTGAAAGCTGCTCGGCCCCCTTTTCGGGCGGCAATTTATGGGGGAGATTGATGATCTCGTAAATGAGGAGGAGAATGTAGGGAAAATCCACGTCGTCGGGATATTCCCCGCGGCGAATGCGTTCCCTGAACCACAGATACCACCGCATCTGATCGGCGGAGAGCTGGGCGTATTGGGGAATGTAGGAGAAGTAGTCCGCCCGGGGACACTCCTGCCCCCGCACGGCGAAGAATCGCTCCGCATCGTAGCAGAATCGCTGGTAAAAGTTGTACTTTTGGGGCCAGGGATACACGCACACCCGATAGATGAGCGGGGAGTGGGACTAATCCCGGGGGGCGGTTTTCTTGTCGGGGGAGTTCAGGGAGGAGGCACTGACCAGCTTGGCGCCCAGGGGCAGATTGGGAATCACCGGCGGGGATTTCGTGGCGGATACGGAGTCTGCGATCAGACGGCCGCCGCGATTTTCCCGTGTGTCCTCGGCCGTAATTTCGGCGAGGGTGTCCTTGTCGCGCATAGGTGTGCCTCCTTTCTGTATGGTGTTTCTAAAGGGGGCGGAAGGAACCATGCGAGTTCGTGCGAGTTCGCAAAGCGAACTCGGGAACTCGGAACGCCAGAAGTTTCCTTCCGCCCCCTTAAACCCCCACCAACCTCCTTGGCTCTTTTGATAGTCGGTGAGGGAGTATTTATGTTATTTTTCTCGTTTTTTTGCAAAAAATTCCTTCAGGGCAGTAACGCATTCCTCCGCCAGGATGCCGCTTTCCACCTCTGCGTGGTGATTCAGCGGCAGGGCGTTCAAATCAAACAGACTGCCCATGGCTCCAAAGCGGATATCCTTCCCCCCGTACACCACCCGGGGGATCCGTGCGTTCACGATGGCGCCGGCGCACATGGGGCAGGGCTCCAGGGTTACGTACAGGGTGCATCCGATCAGTCGCCAGCCGCCCAGGGTGCGGCATGCCTGATCGATGGCCTCGATCTCCGCGTGGGCCAGGGCGTTTCTGATCCCCTCCCGGCGGTTGCGGCCCTCGCCGACGATCCGTCCGTCCCGTACGATCACGCATCCCACGGGGACCTCTCCCTCCGCGGCCGCTTGCCTTGCCAAATCCAGGGCACGGGTCATATATTCCACGTCTTTTTCCATCGGCGGCACTCCTTCCGTTTTTGCATACTACACGCAATTATACTATATATATGATACTATTTTTAAGAAAAAAGTCAAGGGAAATGTGGCGTGTCCCCCTTTTCAAGGAAAGGAAAATATGATACCATAAAGAAAACATCTCATATAGGAGAGCTGCCTGTGAAATTTCTGAAAAATAAGAGCCTCACCCGCCTGAGCGCCCTGTTTTTATCTTTTCTTCTGATTCTTGGAGGACTGTCCCTGGCCTCCTGCTCGGATACCCTGGCGGATGCCCTCGATCTGGCCGTCGATATGATGGAGGAGGAGGCCAACCTCCCCACGGAGGACGCCCCCATCGACGAGGACGGGTGGTACACGGATAAGGACGACGTGGCCCTGTATTTGTGGACGTATCACCGCCTGCCCGATAATTTTATGACCAAATCCCAGGCGAAAAATCTGGGATGGGAGAGCGGCTCGGTGGAAAAATATGCTCCCGGCTGCGCCATCGGCGGTGACCGCTTCGGCAATTACGAGGGGCTCCTGCCCAAGGGAAAATCCTATATCGAGTGCGATATCGGCACCGTGGGGAAATCCTCCCGCGGGGCGTGCCGCATCGTCTACGCCACGGATTTTTCCGCCATCTATTATACGGATGATCATTATGAAAGCTTTACACTTTTGTACGGAGGGGAAAAATGAAAACGGTATTTCTGACGGGGGACAATCTCACCCACGATGCACTGGCCGAGGCCTTCGGCTTCCCGGAATATTACGGACGCAATCTGGACGCCCTCCACGATTGCCTTTGTGAGATCGGGGAGGAAACCGCCATCGTCATGACGGATATGGATGAGGAGAATCCACAGGCCCGTCCGTTTTTGGACGTGCTGGCGGACAGCGCCCGGGAAAATCCCCGCCTGTCCCTGTACGTGGCGGTGCAAATCGCATAAATAGAACAAAATGCGGCGACAAGCCGCATTTTTTATATTCCTGCGTAATAAATTAGGAGTTGATTTTTGATTTTACATATGGTATAATAATTCTATTATTCGTATTTTTATGCATTTTCGGACAGAAAGAGAGTTTCCCCATGAAAAACTATTCCGAGATTACCCCGTACGTTGAAGAATTGGCGAAGAAATCCTGCGAGGGCAACCGCATCTCCCCCGAGATGTACAACGAGCACCACGTGTTCCGCGGTTTGCGCGATATGAGCGGCCACGGCGTGGTTACCGGCCTGACGGAGATCTCCAAGGTCAATTCCCGTACCACCGATGAAAACGGCAACGAGATCCCCTGCCACGGTGAGCTTTGCTACCGGGGCTATAACGTGCGGGATCTGGTCAAGGGCTTCCGCGGCGACGGACGGTTCGGTTTTGAGGAAACGGTGTACCTCCTTCTTTTCTCTGAGTTGCCGAGTAAGGAGCAGCTGGAAAAATTCACGGCGGAGCTCGCCGAGTACCGCTCTCTGCCATCCTCCTTCGTGCGGGATATGATTCTCAAGGCGCCGGGCAAGGATCTGATGAATATGATCTCCCGCAGCGTTCTGGCGCTATACGCCTACGACGACAATCCCGACGATATTTCCATTCCCAATGTGCTGCGGCAGAGCTTGCAGCTGATCGCCATGTTCCCCCTTCTGGCGGTCTACGGCTATCAGTCCTTCCAGCATTATCATCAGAACAAGAGCCTGTATATCCATTTGCCCCGGGCGGAGTATTCCACAGCGGAGAATATCCTCCATTTGCTCCGTGAGGACAGCGCGTTCACGCCCCTGGAGGCACAGATTCTGGATTTGACCATGGTGCTCCACGCGGAGCACGGCGGCGGTAACAACTCCACCTTCACCACCCACGTAGTCACCTCCTCCGGCACGGATACCTATTCCTCCGTGGCGGCGGCGCTGGGCTCCCTGAAGGGACCCCGCCACGGCGGTGCCAATATCAAGGTGGTGCGGATGTTTGAGGATATGAAAAACAACGTGAACACCAAGGATCGGGGTGCCGTGAAGGATTACCTGGTGCGCCTTCTGAATCGGGATGCCTTTGACGGCGCGGGCCTGATCTACGGCGTGGGCCACGCCATCTATTCGCTCTCCGACCCCCGTGCGGATATTCTGGGAGAATATGCCCGCGCTCTCTCCGAGGAGAAGGGCTTGCAGGAGGAATACGAGCTCTATCAGTTCGTGGCGGAAACGGCGCCGGATCTCATCGCGGAGAAGCGGAAGATCTACAAGGGCGTCAGCCCCAACGTGGATTTCTACTCCGGCCTCATCTACCGTATGCTGGATCTGCCGGGCGAATTGTACACGCCCATCTTCGCCATGTCCCGTATCGCGGGCTGGAGCGCCCACCGGATCGAGGAGATCCAGAACTCCGGCAAGATCATCCGTCCCGCCTACATCAACGTGAAAGAGGATCGGGAGTATCGGTGCCTGGCGGATCGCTGAGGCGGACTGTGTCGACGGTTTCGCATTGACAATCCTACCCCGCGGTGCTATAATAGTACCGCGGAATCGTGCAGATGTAGTTCAATGGCAGAACATCAGCTTCCCAAGCTGAATACGCGGGTTCGATTCCCGTCATCTGCTCCAAATAAAAAGGACCCCATCCGGGGCCCTTTTTATTTGGAATATAGTGAAGATTGGGGGGGGAATCGAACCCAATTCGATAGCCGCCGTGGCGGCGTCCCGTCATCTGGCGGCACGGCTACAAATTCATTTTTGTAGGGGCGGTCATTGACCGCCCGTATTCCATCACCCCAGCCGTAAGCCAACCCACGAGGGTGGAGGATAAGCGGATGTTACCGTCCCGTCATCTTTTAAAGGTACTGGCGGACCGCCAAAAGCCTTCCCCAGCGGGGGAAGGTGGCATCCCGACTTGGCGAAGCCAACGTCGCGATGACGGATGAGGTGTTTGAAACGCAAAGTAACTCCTCATCCACCGTGCGACATTCCGCTGCGCGAAAGTCGGCGCGGTCCCCCTTCTCCCACAGGAGAAGGCTTAAAAGAAGCCATTGTATCTGCCCCGCAATAAGGCATTCCAAAACCGTACGTGACGGACAGTCGAGTGGACGTTGGCTTCGCCAAGTCCTGCCTGTCCCTACAACGAAAAACACCGCTTGCCGCACGGCAGGGGATAAAGCGAAAATCTCGTCTATCCCGTATTCCATCAGCGCATTCGCTTGCCACCCCACGAGGGTGGAGTTGCCAATTTGTTTCCCCGGCATAAAAATCTCCCCGCCCGGGTATCCTAACACCGCAAATTCATTTTGGAAAGGATACCGACTATGATTGAACCGGATACCATAAAACTGCTTCGCGAATGCGACGCCGGCGTAAAGATGGGCGTTGCCTCCATCGACGACGTGCTGAAATACACCAAGGGAGAGGGCCTCAAAAAATACCTCACCGAATGCAAACGGGAGCACCAGGTGCTGGAAAACGAGATTCAGGAGCAGCTGGATTGCTACCACGACGAGGGCAAGAACCCCAATCCCATCGCCAAGGGCATGTCCTGGATGAAGACCAACGTGAAGTTGGGCATGGATATGTCCGACAACACCATTGCCGATCTGATGACGGACGGGTGCAATATGGGCGTAAAATCCGTGAACCGCTATCTGAACGAGTACGGGGCGGCGGAGGAGCGCACCAAGGACATCACCAAACGGCTGATTAACCTGGAGGAAAAGCTGGCCACGGACATCCGGGGCTATCTGTAAAAATATTCCTGTACCGCCGACGGCTGTCGGCGGTATTTGTTTACATTTTGTTTATTGCAAAGAATTTTTACCTATAGTATAATAACCGCGTGTTTTGTAAATTATATAAGGAGATTTCCGATGAATCCTATACTGAAAAAATTGAGTGTGTTTTGCCTCGTGGCCGCCACAGTCTGCGGCGCGTTTTTGATTCCCCAAACAGCCGAGGCCGCCGAGACTTTGTACGACGATGCTTTCGATACCGTTGCCAAGGTAGGCGAGGCCAACAGCTGCTATTCTGCCCAGGGTATGGCCGTGGGTGACGAGTATCTGTATTTCGTGCAGATCGGCGATGACGATGCCCGCGCCATCGTTCACCGCATCGAGATCGAGTCGGGTGATCGGGAGCTGATGTATCATAGCGAAACCGGCCTGGATTACTTCACCAATTTCGATCACTCCAACGATTTGGATTGGATGGTGGTGGACGGCGTGGAGTATCTGTGCGTGCTGGCATCTCCCAAGCTGCTTCTTTTCCGGATTGACGATACGGATCTGATCCCCTACGCGGAGTACGATCTGAAATACAACGGCAGCAGCTTCGGCCCCGGCGGTATGGCCGTAGAGAGTGTTTCCGGTAACCGCGTTTCCTATCTGTTCAAGTGGGACAAGACCATTTCCCACGCAAAAATGCCCATTACGAAGACAGAGGGCAGCATCAACGTGGCCATCAAGTGCACCTTGGACGTGTCGAAGGTAGAGGTGGACGGAAAGGCCCAGAATTTCAGTCACTTCGTCAATCAGGGTATGGGCTATTCGGACGGATACCTCTTTGTGCCCATCACGGGTAACGATGACGACGATACCATCAACCACAGCCTGATTCTGGCCTATGATATCAGCAACGTGAAAACGAACGCAAGGGTGTATCCCGATGAGGAAAAGACCTTTTACGTGATCAGCGAGGAGTATCCCGCCCTCTTTGAGATTGAGGATTGCGGTGTTTCCGACGACGGTAAGCTGTATTTTAACACCAACAGCCGCCGCACCAATCGGGACACCAAGCACGACGGTGCCTTCGTGCTGAACGATTTCGTACATAAAGCGAAGCCCACCTATACGGTGCAGTACAATGCCGGCGGCGGTACGGGTTCTATGAAATCCGCCACCGTGGAGACGGGCACGCCCCTCACCCCCGCCCAGAACACCTTTAAGCGGACCGGCTACACTTTCGCAGGCTGGCAGGCGTACAGTGAGCTGAAAAAGCAGAACGTGAAGATCGGCGACACCGTAGCCGAGGGCGATACCATCACCCTGACCGCCCAGTGGACGGCCAATCCCTACACCGTGCAGTACAACGCAAACGGCGGTAAGGGATCCATGAGCTCCGTCACCGTGGCGGGCGGCACGCCCCTGGCCGACGTGGAGAGCGCCTTCACCCGGGAGGGCTATACCTTCACCGGATGGGCCCCCTACAGCGATACCCAGAAGAAGAATCTGAAAATCGGGGATGTTCCCGCAAATGGCGATACCGTGATTATGTACGCCCAGTGGGTGAAGAATTCTCCCACCAACTATACCGTGAAGTACAACGCCGGCGGCGGTACGGGCAATATGCCTGCCGTATCCGTATCCGTAAAGGAAGCCCTCAAGCCCGCCGAGAACGCCTTTACCCGTGAGGGATATACCTTCACCGGATGGGTTGTCACCAGCGCGCTGAGCGGCGCCGAGGTGAAGATCGGTGCCACCGTGGCCGCAGGCGACGTTATTACCTTCACCGCCCAGTGGGAGAAGGTTGCCCCCACCACCTATACCGTAATCTACGACGGCAACGGCGCCGAGGGTACGGTGGAGTCCGCCACCGTAGGTGCAGAAGCTCCCCTTACCCCCGCCGAGAACGCCTTTACCCGTGAGGGCTACACCTTCACCGGATGGGTTGCCACCAGCGCCCTCACCGGCGCCGAGGTGAAGATCGGTGACACCGTGGCCGCAGGCGACGTTATTACCTTCACCGCCCAGTGGGAGAAGGTTGCCCCCACCACCTATACCGTAATCTACGACGGCAACGGCGGTACGGGATCCATGAAAGAGCAGAGCGTGCCCGCCACCACCGCCTTTTCTCCCGCTAAGAATCGATTCAAGCGGGATGGATACGCATTCCTGGGCTGGACGGCTGTCAGCACCCTCACCGGCGGTGAGATCGCCGAGGGGGCTGCCGTAGCCGCGGGCGATACCGTTACCCTGACGGCACAGTGGGGTATGTATGGCGACGCCAACGGCGACGGCAAGGTAAATATCGCCGATGCCTTTATCATCCGTCTGTACGACTGGGGATATTACTCCATCCCCGCGGATCGCCGCTCCATTCTGGATATGAACCGGGATGGCGTTTTGAACACCGCCGACGCCCATATCCTCTTTGCCTGCCTGGCAGGTACAATTGAAATGCCCATTTATGAATAATTTGAAAAGACCGCCCTCGGGCGGTCTTTTTTGTAAGGACAAACTTGCAATTCTGCGGGGAATATGGTACAATGGCTTGACTACGTAGCTACGTAATAAGGAGACGATTATGCAGAATATATTCAAACGGGCCGCCGCTTCTTTTCTGTGCGCGGCAACCCTGTGCGGAGCCTTTATGCTGCCCACGGCGGTGGGTGCCGCCGTCACCTACGGGGACCAGGATTGGGAAATCGTGGGTCGGACGCCGGCTGCCCCCGGATGCGGCAGTACTCAGGGTATGGCAATCAGCGAGAAGTACGCGTATTCCGCCCAGGTAAACGGCAACAATACCACCTGCTCGATTATGCGGGTGGATCTGGAAACAGGTAAGAATATTCTGATGAAGGACGGCACCAGCAACCGGACGTATTTCCGTAATAAGCTGGCCCACGCCAACGATATGGACTGGGCACGGATCGACGGGGTGGAATACCTGTTTGTGATCTCGGAAAGCACTATGCTGGTCTATGAGATCCGGGATAACGTGCTGGCTTTGAGCAGCGAGTACAAGATTCGCTCCAACGGCGCCGCCTTTATTCCCGGTTCCTTCGGTATCCGTTCCATCACCGAGGAAAAGATTACGTTTCTCTTCAAAAGCGGCATCTATATTTCCGAGGCAAGCATCCAGACCGGAGCCAAGTCGGGCAATCTGAATGCGACAGCCAT
>JBGVJO010000007.1:0-2159 GCA_045129535.1 Eubacteriales bacterium | reverse complement strand
AATGGCCTGTGTAATAAGAAAATAAAAACGCCGCACGGTCTGCCGTGCGGCGTTTTACTATGGTGTCAGCGTGTAGTTTCGTAGGGGAAGACGTAGTCGTTCATAACCAGAACGCCGTCGTAATCCGCGCCCCACTTTTCCAGCCAGCGGTTGGCGTTGAAGTACATCTTGCCGTCGTCGGCAATATCTACGTCCTCCACCTCAAACAGGCCGGGATATTCATTGCAGATCATGTGGAACACCAGATCCGGCTTGGGCTGTAGAGCATTCGTGCCGTTTGCTTCGCTTACGTCGTAGCCCAGAATGATGGCCTGATTGATGGTTTCGTCCTTGTGATTGCCCGTGATGGGAATCAGTACGATGTTGCCCTCGCAGCAAATGCCCTGATTGATAAAGGCGGAGAAATCCACCTCCGTGCCGTTCAGCGGCACGCGGGATGCGTCCAGAGTGCAAAGCACGGTAACGTCGATCACGCCGGAGGTAACGCCCCGCGCAATGGATCCGGTGGAGAGGGTACGTCCCCATTTGAACATAAAGGTGATCTTGTCATCCTCGAGTTTATATACGTTCATCGCGCTGGTGATAAAGGGCTTTCCATTATAGTGGACGTCGTATTCCGCAATCTGGTGCAGATTGGTGCCGTCAATTTCCCAAATGATGATCTTATCGGAAACGCTGACGAGCAGGCAGTCCTTGCCATCCAGCACCTTGAAGTCCATGGAGTTGGCGTGACGGAGATTGGTGAAGATAGTAGATCCTGTATCCGCATTGGTCATAAGAGCGCATTCTCCGGTGAATCTGTGGACGCGGTGCATAATGCATATGGAGTTGTCACTCTTGATCTGAATGGAGTAGAGAAAGTCTCCGCCCACAGCGAGTCCCTGGGTGCTGGAGCATTTATCTATGGCGTGGGTTCTGGCAATAGTGGTAAAGGAATCGTCGTACAGTGTTTTTGCAGTGTTCATATCGTATCTCCTGGCTGGTATTACAATTTGCGCGTATATGGATAGGACGGATGTGTATGCTATGTGCATTATAGCACAGGGCAGGGGACTTGTCACCCGTTTTGCGGAAATTATATGGATATATTCCATAAATGTATGGAAAAGAAGGAAGTCGCATTTATTTTGAAATTTACGGAAGCTTGTTGAAATCTTCGGAATGGGATGGTATCATTATTATACGAGTTCACATTATCATCAGGAGGAAAGCGTATGATGTGCAGCAAATCTTTGCGTGTCATACCTATGTTGTTGGCTATGGGAATGTTATTGCAAGGTTGTAGTAGAGAAAAGGAAAGCTGGCGTCCGACGCACTCTGAGGTTTCGCTTCGCTCGGAGACATTGGCCGTCGAGCGTGTAGAAAATCTTCCGCAGGATTTTATTTTCGGAATGGATGCATCCTGCGTTCCCGCCCTGGAAGACAGCGGCGTTCGCTATTTTGATCACGACGGAGCGGAGCGGGACGTGTTTGCGATCCTCCGGGATAACGGAATCAATTACGTTCGGATCCGCATATGGAACGATCCCTTTGACGAAAACGGAAACGGATACGGCGGCGGCAACTGTGACATCGAGAACGCGGTGGCCATCGGCCGCCGTGCAGCCGCCGTCGGGATGAAGCTGCTCGTCAATTTCCATTACAGCGATTTTTGGGCGGATCCCAGTAAGCAGATGGTGCCGAAGGCGTGGCAGGGAATGACCGTTGCGGAAAGAGCCGATGCGGTATACGCGTATACGAAGGAATGCCTGATCCGTCTGAAGGACGCGGGCGCGGACGTCGGCATGGTGCAGGTTGGCAACGAAACGAACGATTTTATGTGCGGGGAGCGTGATTGGGCGAATATCACCCAATTTATGTCTGCCGGGTCCCGGGCCGTGCGGGAGGTGTGCCCCGATGCTCTCGTGGTACTCCATTTCAGCAATCCGGAAAAGGTGACCCGCTACGCCGAATACGGACGGTATCTGGCCGATTATAACGTGGATTACGACGTGTTTGCCTCCTCCTATTATCCATTCTGGCACGGAACGCTGGACAATCTGGCAGCCGTGGTGACAGACGTTGCGGAAACCTACGGCAAAAAGATACTCTTGGCGGAGACCTCCTACGCCTATACGGAGGAGGATACAGACTTTTACGGCAATACGCTCGGTGCGGGA
>JBGVJO010000006.1:0-6896 GCA_045129535.1 Eubacteriales bacterium | reverse complement strand
GATCTGCCACAGCGGCCACACAACACGCGGTCGTGGCCTGCGGCGTCTTTGAGAATATGCACGTCATAAAAAGAATATTCCCGTGCCAGCCGGGAGACCGCAGTCCCCTGCTCCGCACCGAATTCCATAAGAAGGAGTCCCCCCTCCTCCAGGTGGCAGGCTGCGGTATCCAGCACGCCGCGGATCACGGACAAGCCGTCGCCTTCGTCCGTCAGCGCCGCGCGGGGCTCATAGGCCAGCTCCGGCGCCAGATCCTTCATTTCATCCAAAGTAATATAAGGGGGATTGGAAACGATGGCGGAAAACCTCTCCCCGTCAGAAAAGATTTTTTTCGTTACGTCGCCCACCTGCACGGTGAAACGATCATTCACACCCAATCGGCGGGCGTTTTCCTCAGCCACCTTCGCCGTTTCGGGAAACAGATCCACCGCCGTCACGATGATATCGGGGCGGTAATGGGCCAAGGCGATACCGATGCATCCGCTGCCGGTGCACAGATCCGCTACGCGCGCATCTTTCGGCAACTGCCGAATCGCGTATTCCACCAATGTTTCCGTGTCGGGACGGGGGATCAGACAATGGGGATTTACCGAAAAAGCCAGCCCCATAAAGGACCACTCCCCCAGAATATACTGGAGGGGTTCCCGCGTCACACGGCGCGCCACCGCTTCTTCCAGGCCGGGGGCGTCCAACTCTTGTTGCCCCATTATAAGGAGCCGGGCGTCGGACAATCCCGTATAGCGGGCGGCCAAAAGCCGGGCTTCCCACGCGGCGTCCTCAATTCCGGCGGCGGCCAGCCGCCGCTGCACGTCCGTCAGTGTCATTCGGTTTCCATATCGGCATCTGCCGAATTTGTGTTATCCTCTTCCTCTGCCGCTTCCGGCGGGAATTCGTCGGGCATCGCCAGCTTCAGTGCCGTGATGGCAATCTCCAGCTGGGATTCGTCGGGCTCACGGGTAGTGATCCGCTGCATCCACAAACCGGGTGCGGACAAAAGACGGGTGAATGCATTGGTATGCTTACCGGCGTACATAATAAACTCGAAGCCCAGGCCCACGATCACGGGCAGAAGCAGTATCTTCAAAACCACACGCAGAGCCAGATTCTCCCAGGAGATGAGAGAGTTGACCAGGATGGAAAGAATCAGGATCACAAACAGGAAGCTGGTGCCGCAGCGGGGATGGAAGCGGGAGCACTTGGCCGCATTGGCGGGGGTCAGCTCCATGCCGGATTCGTAGCAGGCAATGGATTTATGCTCCGCCCCGTGGTACTCAAAGGTGCGGCGCATTTCCTTCATCAAAGAGCAGAGGGCAATATAGGCGACGAAGATGGCGATCTTCATCACACCCTCGATCACGTTACGGAACCAGCCGATACCGCCCAGCAGAGAATCCAGCCATTTGGTCACGAAGGCAGGCAGGTACAGAAACAGACCGAGTCCCACCACCATACCGAGCACGGTGGCGATGCCCATCAGCACGGCCATAAATTTGTCGCCCCACTTGGAACGAAGCCACGCCTCAAATTTGGAATCCTCGGCCGCGTCGTCGATGCCCAGCATATCCGCCGACTTCATCAGGGTGTTGTAGCTGAGGATCATGGTCTCCACGAAATTGACGATGCCCCGAAGGAGGGGAATATTCAGAAATTTATATTTCTTCCGCACAGAGGTATGTGTGTCCACCGACGTGCGGACAGAGCCCGTCTCATCACGGACCGCCAGAGCAGTACGGTCGCCGCTTTTCATCATAACGCCTTCCAGCACGGCCTGTCCGCCCACCCGGCCAAGCCGTGCGGAGCAGGATTCTTCACGTTTCATACAGAAGCTATCTCCTTATGCACATTCATAATTCGTATCAGTATACCATAAGAAATGAAAAAAATAAACAGTTTTTTGTAAACTCGACGCCCCACTGAGGCTTTTTGGGAAGATTATTTTGTAATTAATATGTAAATTTTCAATTCTCCTATAGCATTTTCCGAAAAACTGTGTTATAATAAGGCAATTATCGGACTAAGCTTGCAGTTTGGTCCGTTTATTTCGGTTTGTCTTTCGGGATGACCGATACGTATAACAATAAATGAAAGGCATGGTTTTTATTCATGAGCAAGGCAAAACGCAATACAGTCATCGCAGTCGTGTGCACCGTTCTCGTGGTAGCACTTCTGGGTTCCCTGGTAGCATACAGCTCCCTGGTAACCAGCGGCTACTTCCTGCGCAACACGGTTGTGGCAACCACGGAGAATTACGCAGTAGATAACGCCGTTTTCTCCTACTTCTTCCACAAGTACTATCAGGAGTTCAACAATACCTACGGATACTACTTCCCCATCAATGCAAACGTTTCCCTGAAGGGACAGGCATGCTCCCTCTACAACGACGGATCCACCTGGTTTGACTTCTTTGCAGCAAACGCAAAGAGCAATCTGGCCAACACTCTGGCATTCTGCGAGGAGGCTAAGGCCCGCGGCATCGCCCTGACTGAGGAAGATTACGAGGATATCGACAACGCTATCGCTTCCATTAAGGATGCAGCGAAGCAGGCAGGCGTAACCGTCTCCTACTACACCCACGCTATGTTCGGTTCCGGCGTAAATCAGAAGGACCTGCGCCGTGCGCTGGAGCTCTCCGTTCTGGCTTCCAAGTGCAACCAGGCAATCATTGAGTCCTACAACTACACCGAGGCAGACTTCAACAAGTATATCGAGGAGAATCCCTCCGCTCTCGTTTATGCGGAATACGCCACATTCGATATGAAAACCTCCGACACCCTGGCGGACGACGTTAAGACCGCCGAATTGCTGCAGGGCTACCTGGACAGATTCGCCGCTGTTACCACCAAGGAAGAGTTCGAGGCTATCGCTTTCGATTACCTCCGCAACGTAGCCTACCTGGATGACGAGAAGGTTACCGACGAGGCTATCCGCGAGGAAGTAGCCGGCTTGTCCACCAAGGCAACCTATGTAAAGGATAACGCCACCTCCGAGTGGGCGTTTGCCGATGACCGCAAGGTTGGCGACGTGTTCACCAGCGTAAATGAGGACAAGAACACCTACTCCGCTTATATGCTTCTCGCCGCTCCTTCCCTGGATGAGTACAACACCGTAAACGTTCGTCACATCCTGCTCTACGCCTCCACCTACGGCTCCGACGAGGCTGCCAAGGCAAAGGCTGAGGAGATTCTGGCCGGCTTCACCGGCGGCGCAGATGCATTCGCCGCTCTGGCAAACGAGTACAGCGAGGACATCGGTTCCAACGAGAATGGCGGTCTGTACGAGAACGTTGGCAAGGGCGAGATGACAGAAGCCTTTGACGCCTGGATCTACGCCGACGGCCGCAAGGCAGGCGATACCGGCATCGTTAAGACCGAGCACGGCTACCACGTAATGTTCTTCGACGGCGAGGGCAAGATTGCTTGGCACGTACAGGCAGACAATGCGCTGAAGAATGCACAGTACTCCAAGGACAGTGCCGCAATCAACGAAAAGTACGTCACCACCTTTGATGACAGAGCCATCTTCGAGTTGGACGTATAATATCCGATATAAAGAATCTGGCACGCGGAATATCCCGCGTGCCGTTTTTTTATTCTCGCGAGTGGGATGGTTGTCTTGCAATTTCGATCGAGGATTATTCCCTCTCCATTGTTCAGCCAGGCCTTGGAGAATTTTCCGCAAGGGAAATTCTCGCGAGTGGGACGGTTGTCTTGTAATTTCGACCAGGGATTATTCCCACTCATTTTTTACAATCTAATGAAAAAATTTTTTCTTTTTTTGGAAAAATGGTTGTTTTGTCATCTTGTAATCTGTCGCGTAATGTGTTATAATCTTTCTAATATAAATATTCATAGGAGTATTGCTATGGCTTTCTACTACAACGAACTGTCCCACACCTTTAGTGAGTATCTGCTTGTTCCCGGTTATTCCGACGCGAACTGCATCCCCGCCAACGTTTCCCTCAAAACCCCGCTGGTTAAATTCAAGCGCGGCGAGGAACCGGCTCTCTCCATGAATATCCCCCTGGTTTCCGCCATCATGCAGTCCGTATCCGACGACCGCATGGCCATCGCTCTCGCCAAAGAGGGCGGCGTGTCCTTCATCTACGGCTCCCAGAGCATTGAGGATGAGGCAGAGATGGTTCGCCGTGTGAAGAATCACAAGGCAGGATTCGTGTATTCCGACTCCAATCTCCGTCCCGACCAGACTCTGGCAGACGTGATCGAGCTGAAGGAGCGTCTCGGCCACTCCACCATCGCCGTTACCGAGAACGGCAAGTCCAACGGCAAGCTGCTCGGTATCGTAACCGGCCGTGACTACCGCGTCAGCCGTATGTCTATGGACGAGAAAGTGGAGACCTTTATGACTCCCCGCGAGAAGCTGGTCACCGCGCCCGAGGGCACTTCCCTGAAGGAAGCCAACAACATCATCTGGGATCACAAGCTGAACTCCCTGCCCATCGTGGACAAAGACGATCATCTGGTATCCTTTGTATTCCGTAAGGACTACTCTCAGCATAAGGAAAATCCCCACGAGCTCCTGGACACCCAGAAGCGCTACGTGGTAGGTGCCGGCATCAATACCCGCGACTACGCCGAGCGTGTTCCCGCCCTCGTTGAGGCAGGTGCCGACGTGCTCTGCATCGACTCCAGCGAAGGATTTACCGAGTGGCAGGCCCGCACCATCGCCTTCATCCGCGAAAAGTACGGCGACACCGTAAAGGTAGGCGCCGGCAACGTAGTGGACCGCGAGGGCTTCCTCTTCCTGGCCAAGGCAGGTGCCGACTTCATCAAGATCGGTATCGGCGGCGGTTCCATCTGCATCACCCGTGAGACCAAGGGTATCGGCCGCGGACAGGCTACTGCCGTAATCGAAGTGGCCGCAGCCCGTGACGAATACTACAAGGAGACCGGCATCTACATTCCGATCTGCTCCGACGGCGGTATCGTATACGACTACCACATTACCCTGGCTTTGGCTATGGGCGCAGACTTCTGCATGCTGGGCCGTTACTTCTCCCGCTTCGATGAAAGCCCCACCAACAAGGTGATGATCAAGGGCAGCTACATGAAAGAGTATTGGGGTGAGGGCAGTGCCCGCGCCCGCAACTGGCAAAGATACGATATGGGCGGCGCATCCAAGCTGTCCTTCGTGGAAGGCGTAGACTGCTACGTTCCCTATGCAGGATCGCTCCACGACAATCTGGCCACCACGTTGTCCAAGATCCGCTCCACCATGTGCAACTGCGGTGCGTTGAGCATCCCCGAGCTCCAGGAAAAGGCTCGTCTGACTCTGGTCAGCGCCGTTTCCATCGTGGAGGGCGGTGCCCACGACGTTATGGTCAAGGATCAGAATCCCCAGTGATCGATAAACAAAAAGCCCCCGGTATGGCGATTTGCCATACCGGGGTTTTGTTTTGTGTATGAAAATCAGGATTCCAGGGAGAAGGGCTCGGCCACCAGCGTGTTGCGGGTGAGCCACGCTTCCTCAAGCAGGGCATCGTAATCCAGCTTTGCCTCCTGCTCCAAAACCTTCTCCAGAACCGGCTGGGTCTTGGGATGACGGGGCGTAAACACGGTACAGCAATCCTCATAGGGGAGGATGGAGGTTTCAAAAGTACCGATCTCACGGGCGGTCCGCACGATCTCCTCCTTGTCCATACCGATGCAGGGACGAAGGATGGGACGATCCGATGCGTTCTCCGTCACACATATAGCCGCCATAGTCTGGCTGGCCACCTGGCCCAGGCTCTCGCCGGTGATCAAGGCGGGAGCACCACACTGCTCTGCCATACGGCAGGACAGGCGCATCATAAAGCGGCGCAGAAGCAAGGTGAAGTAATCCTCATCGCAGTTATCCCGGATGGCTTCCTGGATCTTCGTCAGGGAGATCACGTGCATGCGGATCTTGCCGCAGTATTCCGTCATAATTTTAGCCAGGGTAAATACCTTCTCCCGTGCCAGCTCGCTGGTGTAGGGGATGCTCTCAAAATACAAAGCGTCCAACGCCAGTCCGCGGCGGGCCATCATATAGCCGGCCACGGGGCTGTCGATACCGCCGGAGAGGAGCAGCAGTCCCCGTCCGCCGGAGCCCAGCGGGATACCGCCCGCGCCCTTTTCCTGGCCTGCGTGCACGTACGCATACTGATCGCGCACCTCCACCCGGACGGTCACGTCGGGGTGGGTCAGATCCACCTTCAGATGAGGCATCACGGACAGAATGGCGCCGCCCACTTCGCCCGCCAGTTCAGGGGACTTCAGGGGGAACCTCTTATCGGATCGCTTGGCTTCTACACGGAGTTTTCGGGCACCTGCCAGGTAGGGAGGCAGATACTCCGCCGCCACGCGGCAGATGTCCTCCACGGTCTTTTCCGCCACGGCGGCACGGGTGATGCCCACAAAGCCAAAGACGTGCTTGGCCTGGCGGAACATCTCCTCCATATCCTCTTCATCCGTCAAGGGGGCGATGCACACGGTGCTCTGGGCGTAGCTTACGTCAAACTTACCCACGTGGGCGGCACGGCGGCGCACCTCGCGGAGCAGCAAGCTCTCGAACTGGGATTTATTGGCGCCCTTCAAAATGATTTCGCCATATTTGCAAAGGATTACTTCTTTCATTCTTCTATCTCCATTTTTGATTCAATTCTGTATAGATTCCCCACCAACCAAGGAATATCCCCGTCCGCGGACGGAAACGATCCCCACTTTCGGTGTAAGTCCCCCCAATTTACGCCGCAGATAGCTGACGTACACGTCCACTCCGTTTCCGCTTTTTCCTACGAACACCTGAGAGAGCGTCTCCCGGGAAACGGGAGCGGGTGCGTTCTGCAAAAGCAGTCGGAGGATCTGCGCCTCGGCGGGGGACAGACGGCATCGATTCTCCCCGAAGGAAGCCCAGTT
>JBGVJO010000005.1:0-11095 GCA_045129535.1 Eubacteriales bacterium | reverse complement strand
ATAGCGGGTGATCTTGTTGATCACCTTCTGGCCATCCTGGCCCTCTTTTGCCAATCTTTCCAGTGCAGGAATAGCGATTGTCAAAAGCTGCATAACGATAGACGACGTGATATAGGGGGAAACGCCGAGTGCGAAAAGTGTTGCCTGCGAAAATGCGTTACCGGACAAGATGTTCAGATACTGGAAGATAGAACCTTCCGCCATCTTTGCGATTTCACCGAGCATTGCCGGATTGAGGTACGGGATCGGAATAGCTACACCGACTCTGTACAGGACGATGATCAGGAAAGTGAAGAGAATCTTCTTTCTGAGATCTGTCAACTTCCATGCATTCGCGAAAGTCTTAAACACTTCAGATCACCTCGGTCTTTCCACCAGCTGCCTCGATCTTTTCCTTAGCGCTTGCAGAAAAGATTGCTGCTTCAACGGTAATTTTTTTGGTAAGTTCGCCGTTGCCGAGCACTTTCAGACCGCACAGGGGCTTGCGGATTACGCCAGCCTCCATCAGAGTTGCAAGATTTACCGTATCGCCGTCGTTGAACATATTCAGATCGCTAACGTTAACGATCGCGTAGTTCTTAGCGAACTTGTAGTTATTGAAACCTCTCTTGGGAAGTTTACGGTAAATCGGCAGCTGGCCGCCTTCAAAACCGGGGCGGACACCACCGCCGGAGCGCGCGTTCTGACCCTTGTGACCCTTACCGGCAGTCTTGCCGTTTCCGGATCCGGGACCTCTGCCTTTACGCCATGCGGGTTTTACGGAACCCTGAGCGGGGGCGAGTTCATGAAGCTTCATGGTTAAGTCCTCCTTTTATGAATTCAATATTGTGTAATCGGAGGGCTTACGCCTTCTCCACAGTTACGAGATGCGCAAGGATCTTAACCTTGCCTGCCAGCACAGCAGAGTCAGCATGAACGATCGTATCACCGATCTTACGGAGACCCAGGGATGCTGCGGTTGCCTTCTGGTTCGGCTTGGTGCCGATCAGGCTCTTTACCAGAGTTACTTTTACGTTTTCCATTCCGTTTTCCTCCTTAGCCGATAACCTTGTTGGTATCGATGCCACGGGTCTTAGCCACTTCTTCAACGGTACGGAGCGCCTTCAGGCCCTCGAAGGTAGCCTTTACAACGTTCGTGGGGTTGTTGGAGCGGAGGCTCTTTGCACGGATGTTTTTGATACCTGCGAGCTCAACGATTGCACGAACCGTCTTACCTGCAATGATACCGGTACCTTCGGAGGCCGGTCTCAGCAGGACGGAGCCTGCACCGTACTCACCCAGTACATCGTGGGGGATCGTGTTTCCATGGAGGGAAACCTCGATCATGTTCTTCTTTGCGTCTTCAATTCCTTTACGAATTGCTTCCGGAACTTCGGCTGCTTTGCCGAGTCCATAACCTACGTGGCCGTTGCCATCGCCTACAACCATCAGCGCTGCGAAGCGAGCAATACGACCACCCTTAACGGTCTTAGATACACGGTTCACGACTACGAGCTTTTCCTGAAGCTCTACAGTCGAGGGGTCAAATCTCTTTGCCATTACTTTTCTCCTATGAATTGTTTAATTGATTGAAATTAAACAGTGTACAAACCGGCCTTCTGTCTGCGGTGAGATGGGGTGAAATTCGGATCCGGGTGGATCAGAACTTCAGACCGCCTTCTCTGGCACCTGCAGCCAGCTCCGATACACGTCCGTGATAGATATAACCGCCGCGGTCGAATACGACCTGCTCGATTCCTTTTTTCAGTGCGCGCTCAGCCACCATCATGCCGACCTTCTTAGCGGCTTCCTTGTTGGAGCCGATTCCCTCGAAGTCTTTCTCCAGGGAAGAAGCGGAGACGAGGGTTGCACCCTGAACGTCGTCAATGATCTGTGCATAAATGTTCTTGTTGGAACGGTACACAGCGAGACGGGGGCACTCAGCGGTTCCGCTGATCTTGCTGCGAACGCGAAGGTGTCTCTTAAGACGCTGTGCGTTCTTATCTTTCTTTGCGACCATAGCTTACGTCTCCTTTCCTTATTTACCGGCCTTACCCGCTTTACGGCGGATACGCTCTTCGGTGTACTTAACACCCTTGCCCAGGTACGGCTCAGGCGGTCTCTTGGAGCGGATAACCGCTGCAACCTGACCAACCTTCTGCTTGTCAGCACCCTTAACGATTACGGTGTTGGAGTCCGGAACATCGAAGGTGATGTCCTCGTTCTCTTCGAACACGATCGGATGGGAGTGACCCAGGTTCAGAGTGAGAGTTTTGCCGGACTTCTGTGCACGGTAACCTACGCCGTTGATCTCCAGCTTTCTTGCGAAGCCGTCGGTAACGCCGATAACCATGTCGTTGAGGAGGGCACGGGTGGTGCCGTGGAGAGCGCGGTTCATAGCCTCATCGTTGGGGCGCTTTACGCTCAGCATGTTTGCCTCGTTCTCGATGGTCAGTGCGGGGGAGAATGCATAGGTCAGGGTGCCCTTAGGTCCCTTTACGGTGACCACGTTGCCTGCTTCGATGGTAACAGTAACACCTGCAGGGATAGTGATCGGTTCTTTTCCTATTCTAGACATCTTACTCTCTCCTTCCTCTTACCAGACAAAGGCGAGGATCTCGCCGCCGACTTTCTCGCGTCTAGCCATCTTATCGGTCATAATGCCCTTAGAGGTGGACACGATTGCGATACCCAGGCCATTCATAACCTTAGGCATGTCTTCGTAGTTGGAGTAGATACGCAGACCGGGCTTGGAAACGCGGCGCAGGCCGTGAATTACTTTCTGCTTGCCGGCTTCGTACTTCAGTGCGATGCGGATCATACCCTGTTTGCCGTCTTCGATTACCTGTACACCCTTGATATAGCCCTCAGCGAGAAGAATATCTGCGATAGCCTTCTTCATGTTGGAAGCGGGGATGTCTACGGTCTCATGGCGAGCATTGCTTGCGTTTCTTACGCGGGTCAGCATATCGGCGATAACGTCTGATATCTGCATTGTTGTTTTCCTCCTGTCATGCAAGTAAATATTTTCTTGCTGCCACGCATTTCGCGTGGCCGCTCACCGGTGGTTAAACACCATCTGTTTCCTTCCGGTGCGGAACGTATTTGTTGCCGGATTCACCGGCGGGGTCACTTGATTACCAGCTTGCTTTCTTTACGCCGGGAATCTCGCCCTTGTATGCGAGCTCACGGAAGCAGATACGGCAGATGCCGTACTTGCGGAGGTACGCATGAGGGCGGCCGCAGATCTTGCAGCGGTTGTACTCACGAGTGGAGAACTTCTGCTTCTTCTGCTGCTTCAGGATCATGGATGTCTTTGCCATATTCTTCTCCTCCCCTTATTTTGCAAACGGAGCGCCCATCAGTGCGAGCAGCTCTTTTGCTTCAGCATCGGTTTGTGCGGTTGTTACGATGGCGATATCCATACCGCGGATCTTATCAACCTTATCATACTCGATTTCAGGGAAAATCAGCTGTTCTTTCAGGCCGAGGGAGTAGTTGCCGCGGCCGTCGAATGCGTCGGGATTGATACCCTTGAAGTCACGAACGCGGGGCAGAGCGAAGTTGAACAGACGATCGAGGAACTCGTACATCTGCGCACCGCGCAGAGTAACCTTTACGCCGATCTTCATGCCTTGACGCAGCTTGAAGTTCGCAACGGACTTCTTGGCAAAGGTAGGAACGGGCTTCTGACCGGAGATCAGCTCCAGATCTGCCATGATGCTATCGATTGCCTTTGCATTCTCTTTTGCTTCACCCGCGCCGACGTTGATAACAACCTTGTCGATCTTGGGGATCTGCATTACGCTCTTGTACTCGAATTTCTTCATGAGTGCAGGAGCAACTTCGTTCTTGTACAAATCATTCAGTCTTGCTGCCATTGCTTAACCCTCCGCCTTACAGTGCGGCGCCGCATTTGGCGCAGACACGAATTTTTTTGTCGCCTTCCATCTTGTGGGAAACGCGGGTCTGCTTACCACACTTTTCACAGAAAAGCTGTACCTTGCAAGCATACATAGCACCTTCGGTCTCGATGATGCCACCCTTTTCCTGCTGATTTCTGGGCTTAACGTGCTTCTTAACCTTGTTGGCGCCCTCTACGATTACCTTGCCCTCTTTGGGAGATACTTCGAGCACCTTACCCTTCGTACCGCGGCTCTTACCGGAGATAACGATAACAAGGTCGTCCTTCTTAACGTGCATCTTGTTTGCCATTGTTTTCTCCTCCTTACAGTACTTCGGGTGCCAGGGACAGGATCTTGGTGTAGTCGTGCTCACGGAGCTCACGAGCTACAGGTCCAAAAATACGGGTTCCCTTGGGGTTCTTATCTTCGTTGATAATTACGGCTGCGTTCTCGTCGAACTTGATATAGGAACCATCCGCACGGCGGAGACCCATAACGCTGCGAACGATTACAGCCTTAACAACATCGCCTTTTTTAACAACGCCGCCGGGTGCTGCCTTCTTAACAGCGCACACTACAACGTCACCGATGTTCGCATATCGTCTTCCGGTGCCGCCCAGAACGCGGATGCAGAGAAGCTCTTTCGCGCCTGTGTTATCGGCAACGGCCATTCTAGACTCTTGCTGAATCACTTTAGCATTCCTCCTGTATTATAGTTACGTACGTGCTTTGACGTACACAGATTGAGGATGACCTTATTTCGCCTTCTCGATGATCCGAACCAGTCTCCAGCGGATCGTCTTAGAAAGCGGTCTGGTCTCCATGACCTCGACGGTATCTCCGATATTGCACTCGTTCATCTCGTCGCGTGCATGGAGCTTCGTCGTACGCTTGATGATTTTGCCATAGGTGGGATGCTTTACGTTATCGGCGATAGCAACGGTGATGCACTTGTCCATCTTGTTGCTTACTACCTTACCCACTCTGGTTTTTCTAAGATTACGGGTTTCTTCCATCTCTCAGTACCCCCTTACGCGTTCTTCTCGCGGATGACGGTCATCACGCGTGCGATATCCTTTTTGACGTCCGCGATCTTGTGGGGATTATCAAGCTGATTGATTGCATGCTGAAAACGGAGGTTGAAGAGTTCGCCCTTCAGCTCTTTGAGCTTGGCTTCCAGTTCAGCATCTGTCATCTTTTTCATTTCGATAGCCTTCACAGCTTAACCCTCCACTTCTTTATTGAGCTGCTCCCGTGTTGCGAAACGGCACTTGATCGGGAGTTTGTGCATTGCGAGACGCATTGCTTCCTTAGCAACTTCCTCGTTTACGCCGCCCATCTCGAACATTACTCTGCCCGGCTTAACAACGGCTACCCAGTACTCGGGAGAACCCTTACCGGAACCCATTCGGGTTTCAGCCGGCTTCTCGGTGATGGGCTTGTCGGGGAAAATCTTGATCCATACCTGACCGCCACGCTTGGTGTAACGGGTCATAGCGATACGGGCTGCCTCGATCTGATTGCTGGTGATCCAAGCGGGTTCCATAGCAACGAGACCGTACAGGCCGTTGGTGATGGTATTGCCGCGGGTTGCGCGACCCTTCAGACGGCCTCTCTGGACGCGTCTAAATTTGACTCTCTTCGGCATCAACATAATTAGTTAGCGCCCCCTTCAGTAGTTTCTTTCGGCGCTGCCGGAGCAACGGGAGCGCGCATCGGGCGATCGGAGTTTCTCATAGGACGGTCATTGTTGTTACGGCGGTCGCCGAAGTTACGATTTCCGTCGCGGCGATCTCCACCGCCTCTGCGGTCACCACCGAAGCCGCGTCCGCCTTCTCTGCGATCGCCATTTCTGCGATCACGGCGGTCACCGTTTCTGCGGTCACCAAACTTCTTCTTATCCTCGGCTGCAGCGGCTGCGCCGGTCTGGGTGCGAGCTACCTCAGAGAGAACCTCGCCCTTGTAGATCCAAACCTTAACACCGATCTTACCGTAGGTGGTGTTCGCCTCAGCGAAACCGTAGTCGATATCCGCGCGCAGAGTCTGCAGCGGGATAGTACCCTCATGATAGTGCTCGGTTCTCGCGATCTCCGCGCCGGCCAGACGGCCGCTCAGGCAGATCTTGATACCCTTTGCGCCCAGGCGCATGGTGCGTCCGATCGCCAGCTTCATAGCACGGCGGAAGGAAACGCGGCGTTCCAGCTGAGATGCGATAGACTCAGCTACCAGCTGGGAGCACATATCCACGGGCTTAACCTCGATGACGTTAACGGCAACGGAGGTGCCCATCATCTTCTCAAGGTCAATTCTCAGCTTGTCGATCTCAGATCCACCCTTACCGATAACCATACCGGGCTTTGCGCAGTGGATGAACACGCGAGCCTTACCGGCGCTGTCGCGTTCGATCTCGATCTTCGGGATGCCGGCATCCATGAGCTTCTTCTTGAGATATTCTCTTACTTTATAGTCGGACACGAGAGTATCGCCGAACTTTTCATCGCTGGCGTACCATCTGGAGTCCCAGTTTTTGATTACACCGACACGCAGACCGTGCGGATTCACCTTCTGTCCCATATTCCAGCCTCCCTCTTTATTCTTTCTCTGCTACTGCAATAGTAATGTGGCTTGTACGCTTCAGGATGCGATCTCCGGAGCCTTTGCCGCGGGGCATCATTCTCTTCAGCGTCATGCCGGGGGTTACGAAGCACTCGGAAACATACAGTTTCTCGGTGTCCATGTGGAAATTATTTTCAGCGTCTGCCACAACGCGATCAAGGAGCTTGATCAGGGGCTCGCAGGCAGCTTTACGCGTATTCTTCAGAATACCGGCTGCAACAGCGGCGTCCTTTCCTCGAATAAGATCGAGGACGACCTTGACCTTGCGAGGGGAGATGCGAATGAAGCTTTGTGTTGCTCTTGCTTCCATGTTATCTTAAATCCTCCCTTTGCGAATCACTTACCGTTGTTGGATGTTTTGGAGCCGGCGTGGCCTTTGAACGTACGCGTGGGAGCGAACTCGCCCAGCTTATGGCCTACCATATCCTCCGTTACATACACCGGGATATGCTTTTTGCCGTCATGAACTGCGATGGTGTGTCCCACGAATTCCGGGAAAATAGTGGAAGAACGGGACCATGTCTTGAGTACCTTCTTCTCGCCCTTTTCGTTCATCGCACAGATGCGTGCGTACAACTTTGCTTCGACAAAGGGTGCTTTCTTTAAGCTTCTGCTCATTTACGGTGCCTCCTTCCTTACTTGCTGTTTCTGCGCTTAACGATGAACTTGTTGGTTCTCGCCTTATGATCGCGCGTCTTAAGACCCAGTGCGGGCTTGCCCCAGGGGGTCAACGGGCCGGCATGTCCGATGGGGGACTTACCTTCACCACCACCATGAGGGTGATCGCAGGGGTTCATTACGGAACCACGAACGGTGGGACGGATGCCCATGTGACGCTTCTTACCGGCCTTACCGATCTTGATGGTATCGTGCTCTACGTTACCAACCTGACCTACGGTAGCCTTGCAGCTGAGCTGTACATATCGCATTTCGCCGGAGGGGAGACGCACCAGTGCGAGACCGTTCTCCTTGGACATGAGCTGTGCCTGTACACCAGCGGAGCGTACGAGCTGAGCGCCCTTACCGGGGTTCACTTCGATGTTGTGAATAAAAGTACCGACAGGAATGTTTGCCATGGGCAGGGTGTTACCGGGCTTGATATCTGCGTCTGCACCGGAGTACAGGATATCGCCGTCGGTAACGCCTACGGGAGCAACAATGTAGCTCTTCTTGCCGGCCTCATTCTCCAGCAGAGCGATGTAAGCGGTGCGGTTAGGATCGTACTCAACGCCGATAACCTTGTGTGCGCCTGCTTCCATTCTCTTGAAGTCGATGATGCGGTACTTCAGCTTGTTGCCGCCGCCCTGATGGCGAACGGTGATCTTACCGTAGCTGTTACGACCGGAGTGCTTCTTCTTGGTAACAACGAGGCTCTTCTCGGGGGTAAACTTGGTAAGCTCCTCAAAGGAGGGGACCGTCATATTACGTCTGGACGGAGTTGTCGGCTTGAATTTTCTTGTTGCCATTTTCTATCTCCTCCTTAGTTCAGACCCTCAAAGAACTCGATCGTCTTGGAGTCAGCAGTCAGGGTAACGATTGCCTTCTTCCAAGCGGCGGTGTAGCCCACCTGATAACGGAGTCTCTTGGGTTTTCTCTTCATATTGATCGTGTTAACGGAAGCAACCTTTACGCCGAACAGTTCCTCAACAGCGGAAGCGATCTCGGGCTTGGTAGCGTCCTTAGCGACCTTGAAAGTGTACTTCTTGTCTGCGATGCCGTCCATGCTCTTCTCAGTGATGATCGGCTTAATTACGATGTCCTGAGCGAACTTCATTTTGCGTACACCTCCTCGATTTTCTCTACAGCAGCCTTAGCAGCAACGAAGGTGTTGCAGTTCAGGATGTCGTATACGTTCAGGGTATTGCACAGGGTGGTCTTCACGCCGGGAATGTTAGCCAGGCTGGTGATAACCTTTGCATCAGCCTCGGGCAGAACTACGAGAGTCTTGCCGGTTGCGCCGATTGCCTGCAGCATGTTTGCCATGGTCTTGGTCTTGAACTCGGTTGCTGCGATAGAATCAACAACGATCATCTCGCTGCCTGCAACCTTAGCGGTGAGAGCACCCAGCATTGCGAGGCGCTTAACCTTCTTGTTCATCTTAACGGTGTACTTACGGGGCTTGGGACCCAGAGCGATACCACCGTGAATCCACTGAGGAGAACGGGTGGAACCCTGACGGGCACGACCGGTACCCTTCTGTCTCCAAGGCTTCTTGCCGCCACCGGATACTTCGGAGCGGGTCAGAGTGGACTGAGTGCCCTGTCTCTGATTGGCGAGGTAAGACTTAACGGCAGTGTGAAGAACCGCACCCTTAACGTCGGCTGCGAAAACCGCGTCGGAAAGAGTCATGGTTCCAACTTCCGCACCTGCCATATTAACAACCTTAATCTCTGGCATTGTACTTCCTCCTTCCAATTATGCTTTTACGCTGTCACGAAGGAACACGATACCGCCGCGAGCACCGGGGATGGCACCCTTAACAGCGATCAGGTTCTTCTCAGCGTCTACTTTTACTACTTCCAGATTCAGAACGGTTACCTGTTCGTTACCGTACTGACCTGCCATCTTCTTGTTCTTGAAGATACGAGCGGGATCGATTACACCCATGGAACCGGACTGACGGTGGATCGGACCGATACCGTGAGTCTTGCCCAGCATGTGGAGGTTCCAGCGCTTGATGGCACCGGTGTATCCACGGCCCTTCGTGATACCAGTAATGTCGACCTTGTCGCCTGCGGCGAAGGTATCGGCGGCTACCACGTCACCGGGATTCATATCCGCTGCATTTTCCAGACGGAACTCCTTCAGGTGTCTCTTTGCGGAAACGCCATTCTTCTTGAAGTGGCCTGCTTCCGGCTTGTTTACATGCTTCTCGCTTACGTCTTCAAAACCGAGCTGAACTGCGGCGTAGCCGTCAGTCTCAACGGTCTTCTTCTGCACAACGGTGCAGGGGCCGGCCTCGATCACCGTAACGGGGATCACGTTGCCGTTCTCGTCAAAGATCTGGGTCATACCCAGCTTCTTGCCGATAATTCCTTTTTTCATTTTCTTTTCCTCCTGATAAGGTTATTGGTTGACACCCCTGAAATTACCGGGAGCCGCCCGGAGGGTACCAACATGACCTTGCCGTCATCAAGCTCACACGCGCACGCTTATATTATAAGGAACGCTTGCTTATCGCTCTGTACGGTGGGGTTACATGGCTTCGGGGGATTTATCTCACAGCTGGAGATCGATATCCACACCGGCGGGGAGCTCGACGTTCATGAGAGCCTCGATTGCCTTCTGGGAAGGACGGCGGATCTCAATCAGTCTCTTGTGAGTTCTCTGCTCGAACTGCTCACGGCTGTCCTTATACTTGTGAACAGCGCGGAGGATGGTTACGATCTGCTTCTCGGTCGGAAGCGGAATAGGACCGGAAACCTCGGCACCGTTTCTCTTAGCGATATCAACGATCTTTTCAGCCGCTGCATCGATGAGAGTGTGCTCGTAGCTCTTGAGTCTCACACGGATCTTTTCATTACCTGCCACTTTTGTTTGCCTCCTGTATAGATTTTTCACTGAGGCGCGTGAACACTCGCCCGGGCGTTTCCAAATCCTCCTGAATGAAACCGGATTCGATCGGCCAGCATAACCGACAGGGATCCGGGAACAACGTTGGTTTGAAAGTGCCGGATGATGTTCGCTTCGCCCGGTTAAACCGGACATACTCCACGGAAATTACCTGCTTTTTTGGAGCAGCAGCCGCCAAAACAGCAGCAACCTCCCGCTTCATCGCACATCAAGCCCCTATATTATACAACATTATCTCCTCCACATCAACACTTTTACATATTTTTTCTTTCTTTGCACGTAAAAATTTTTCACGAAGTTTTTCGCCTTTTATTGTTTATTTTGCACAATTCCCCGCCTCTCCCTCTTTTTCGATGGAAATTTTCTTTCCTTTATATTATAAAATAGAGCAATCTCCTTGCGTGAGAGGGCAGTTTGTGGTATGATAATACTATGATTTCATCAATCCGGGAGGTTTTTATGTCCATCTCGCAGCGAAAACGCCTCATTATTTGCTGTATCGCCGCTTTGGCGTGCGCCCTTGGCGCCGCCGCCGGCTTATATTTTGCTCTCACTCAGGGATACGACGCGGGGATCCGCCATTTTGAAGTCGCCTCCCCGGGCGGTAACCTGGCCGCCCGCCTGTGTATTCTCGGCATAGTGATCGGTCTCGTGGCCGCCATCCTTCTTCGCAAGGACAAAACCGCCACCGCCGCCACCCCCGGCACGCTGACCACCTTTGCCGCCATCGTCACCGCATTTATGCTGATGGCTGTGTTTATGATGTCCTTCCGCACTCTGGCGGGAGCCGACACTCTGATGCAGATCCGCATCATCCTGACGGCACTGTCTGCCGTGTACTTCTTCTCGGTCACCTCGGAGAAGGCCTTGAGCACCGCCCTGTTCCCCTTTGTGTCCCTCCTCCCCATTCTGTTCGCTGTATTTTCCATTCTGTGCACCTACTTCGACGACTCCTACGGCATGAACGCCCCCGTTAAGACATACCATCTGGTGATGTATATCGCCATGGCGCTGTTTTTCAC
>JBGVJO010000004.1:0-6471 GCA_045129535.1 Eubacteriales bacterium | reverse complement strand
GCCGTCTTCCTTGGAGTCAAAGTCGTAGGTTACGCAGAAGGGAGTACCGATCTCGTCCTCACGGCGGTAACGCTTACCGATGGAGCCTGCCTCGTCGAAGTCTACCATGTAGTTCTTGGACAGGGCGGTGTAGATCTCCATTGCTTCCTCGCTCAGCTTCTTGGACAGGGGCAGAACGGCCACCTTGAAGGGAGCGATGGCGTGATGGAAGCGCATAACCACGCGGGTATCGTTCTTCTCCGCGTCCACAACTTCCTCGTCGTATGCTTCAACCAGCAGAGCCAGGGTCATACGGTCCGCACCCAGGGAGGGCTCAACCACGTAAGGAACGTAGTGCTCGCCCGTTTCGGGATCAAAGTAGGTCAGATCCTGGCCGGAGTGCTTCTGATGCTGGGACAGATCGTAGTTGGTACGGTCGGCCACGCCCCAGAGCTCGCCCCAACCGAACGGGAACAGATACTCAAAGTCGGTGGTTGCCTTGGAGTAGAAGGACAATTCTTCCGGCTCGTGGTCACGCAGACGGAGGTTCTCCTCGCGTACGTTCAGACCCTTCAGCCAGTCGTGGCAATAGGTTCTCCAGTACTGGAACCACTCCAGATCCGTGTCGGGCTTGCAGAAGAATTCCAACTCCATCTGCTCGAACTCGCGGATACGGAAGATGAAGTTACCGGGGGTGATCTCGTTACGGAAGGACTTACCTACCTGGCAAACGCCGAAGGGCAGCTTGCGGCGGGTGGTGCGCTGGATGTTGTTGAAGTTTACGAAGATACCCTGAGCGGTCTCGGGACGGAGGTACACCTCGTTGGCGGTGTCCTCGGTAACGCCTTGATGGGTCTTGTACATCAGATTGAACTTACGGATATCGGTGAAATCGGACTTGCCGCAGCCGGGGCAGGGCACGTTGTTTTCACGAATGAAGTTCACCAGAGCCTCGCCGTCCATAGCCTCCACGTTTACGTCCATGTTGTTTTCGCGAACGAAATCTTCCACCAGCTTGTCCGCGCGGTGACGCATCTTGCAGGCCTTGCAGTCGATCAGCGGATCGTTGAAGGTGGCCACGTGGCCGGAGGCAACCCACACCTGGGGATTCATCAGGATGGCGGCGTCCAGACCTACGTTGTAGGGGTTCTCCTGAACGAATTTCTTCCACCAGGCACGCTTGACGTTGTTCTTCAATTCAACGCCGAGGGGGCCGTAGTCCCAGGAGTTGGCAAGACCGCCGTAAATTTCGGAGCCTGCATAAACAAAACCTCTGTTTTTGCAGAGCGCAACGATCTTCTCCATAGTTTTTTCGCGGTTGGGCATACGAGTACTCATAACGGATATCCTTTCGGTCTTAAATATCGTGGTTTAGTTGTTTGTATTCTCCGCCGGATCGGCACTGGGCAGACGGCGGTAATTTTTGAAGAAGGCTACGGCACTGTCCGTGTTGGGGGAGAAGTAGCCGGGGGCCGCATCGGTGGCGGCGACATACTTGCCGGGATAGTCCAGCGTCGTCTTTTTGAAGGAGGCGTCGTTCCACGCGTAGATCAGGCCGATCTCGGAGATGAAATCCGGTACGGACAGCGTGGTGTCTGCCATGGCGTTGGCACAGATGCTGTCATAGAAAGAGGTAAGATCCGTTTCCGGCATGGCGGTCAGCGTATTCATAACCGCGGTGAAGAAGTTTACGAGCAGGGTGTCCCTGGCCGTCACGTCGGCCTGGGATTCGATCTCGTTATGTACCATAAGAGCGGTGGAGCCGGGGCCGTCGATCTCGTTGTTACCGATCTGATAGAGCAGGGGGATCAGATCCTCCTCCTCGGGCAGGGGCTTCTTCGTGGTGCAGATCTGACCGTTGTAGTACAGATCGCTTGTCAGATACAGATGGATGCCGCCCATATTGGTGATGATCTGGGAAAGCTCGGTTACGTTGACCACCATATAGTAGTCAATATTTAAACCGGTCATTGCAGACACCTGAGAGATCATATAATCCCGTCCGTACAGATCGTACAGATCGGCGAATTCATAGTTGCCGGCGACCGTGGTTACGCGGGTGCAGGCGGGGATGGGGGTCAGGGTGAATTCCTTGCGCTCCTTGTCCGCGCGGAACAAAAGGGTTGCACAGGCACGGGGACGGCGGAAGGGGGTGCTGAGAAGTCCGGTGAAGTAGGCGTTCTCGTTTTCCATATTGGAGAGCTCTTCATCCGTGGGATAGTAGTCGGTGAAAATATCCGGCTGATAGTCCGTTACCACGAACAGCATATTGAAGGAGCTTCCTTCGATGACCCGTTCCGTGGAGGGATCGCCGCTCTGGTCGGGTTGGACTTCGGGAGAGGCGGTGTCTGCGGGATTTGAGGGATTCAGAATGCTGTCGAGTTCACTTTTTTCCGCATCGAAGATACCGGTGATAGTGTCTGTCAGAAACTGCGTGGCAAAATAAGCGACGGAGCCGAATATCAGTGCGGAGATCAAAAACGTGATGACGAAGTTTTTCAAGGCAGACATAGCCGATCCCTCCTCCAAATAATAACTTACTACTCATTATACTATATTTCCGCCCCGATTGCAAGAGTGAATTGCGGCCGTGCGTGTTTTCCTGCTTCCGGGACGTTGTTTATTGTAAGACGACGGGAGTGGGCGGATGTTCCCGCGGGGCGCGCGAGAAAATGATAGAAATGTGCGAGAATTATATAATATTTTTCAAAAAACTCTTGCATTCGGTGAATTCACGTGATATAATCTACGATGTGCGTATTGTGCACGAATTACGGAACAGTCCTCTGCGAAGCTCCGCATGAATGTTCTATGAATATGGAGGAGTCGAAAATGAACAAACTCGACGCTTTTGCAAAAGAGCAGCTGAAGGAAAGTGTTCCTACTTTCCATGTTGGTGACACCATCCGTGTACACAACAAAATCAAAGAGGGTACGAGAGAAAGAATCCAGATGTTCGAGGGTACCGTTATCGCCCGTCACGGCGGTGGTATCTCCGAGACCTTCACCGTTCGCCGCGTAGCATACGGTGTAGGCGTGGAAAAGACTTTCCCGCTCCATTCCCCCAACGTAGCCGACATCGACGTTATCCGTTACGGTAAGGTAAGACGCGCTAAGCTGTACTACCTGAGAGACAGAGTTGGTAAGGCTTCCAAGGTTAAGGAAAAGATCTAAGCAAAGCACAGGCAGATCCGATACGGGTCTGCCTCTTTGCTTTTTTGAGAAAATACGATAGGAGAGATTGAATTATGGATATGAGTTTTTATATGCCCGTCAACGTGATCACGGGTGAGGGATGCGTTTTGGCAAACGCAGGCACTTTGGCATTGGGAAAGCACGCATTCATCGTGACCGGCCGGACTTCTGCCCGCGCCAGCGGTGCGCTTTCCGACGTGACTTCCGCTTTGGACCGGCAGGGAATCCGCTATACGCTGTTTGACCGGGCGTCGGAAAATCCCCTGGCATCCATGTGTCGGGAGGGTGGCGAGGCGTGCCGGCAGGCCGGTGCGGACTTCGTTATCGGTATCGGCGGCGGCTCTGCACTCGATGCAGCCAAAGCCGTGGCGGCCTTTGCGGTTTGCCCCGATGCAGATACGGAAAGCATCTTTGACGCGGATTTTGACACGCATAAAATCCTGCCCATCGCGGCGATCCCCACCACGTCGGGCACCGGCTCCGAGGCCAACGCTTACGCCGTTCTCACCTTGGACGACGGCATCCGCAAAAAGACTCTGAAGCATATTCCCGGTACGTATCCCCGGGTTTCCTTTGTGGATCCCCGCTATACCTATTCTTTGAATGAGCATTATACGGTTTCCACCGCGCTGGATGCGCTGTCCCACGCCATTGAATCCTACCTGTCTCCCAAGTCCAACGAGGCGTCGGAGATGTATGCGGCCTTTGCCGCGAAGCATATCTGGGACGTGCTCTTTGACGGGGCGGACGGCGAGGGCGAAAAGGATGCGGGCGGATTTACTCCCACCCAGCGGCGCCGTCTCAGCATGGCATCGATGGCGGCCGGCATCGCCATCAACCGTACCGGCACGGGATTTCCCCATCCTATGGGATACAGCATCACCCTGTCCGACGGGATCCCCCACGGCCGCGCCTGCGGTGCCTTTGAGGGAGCCTATATTGAGTACAATATGCGAACCGAAACGGGCGCACGGAAGCTGACGGCATTGGCCGGTGCTCTGGGCACCACGCCGGCGGAAATGGCACGGCGGATTCCCCTTAAGGCGGACGTGAAGCTGGTGCTTACGGACGACCAGATGGAGGAGTATATTTCCCGCGTCACCCGGGCGGCGGGCTTTATGAATTCTCCCTACGTGTTGTCGGATTCCGAGAAAAAAGAGATTTACGGGAAGTTGTTTTCTCTGTGAAAGAAATGTGAATTTTCCCCCAACTCCCTTGACTTTGCCGGGGGTTGGCATATAATATAATCAGTAAACTGTTTGGGATTTCCGTATCCGGTGTCCCAAAGTGCAGAGATATAGGACAGATCCGGACACCGCGGACTTCTGCCCCCGATCGATCAGAATGCGGCACAGTCTGCGATTGCGGGCGGTGCCGCTTTGCATTTTTTCGTCCTTTGTCCGGGTGACGGTTTCGGAAGGACAATTTTTCGAGGACACATAGCAGTCTTGGAGTGATTATGACAACCATACTATGGCAGATTGCCCTGCAATTCATTTTAATTTTTTTGAACGCCGTTTTTGCTTGTGCTGAGATCGCGATCATTTCCATAAACGACGCACGCATCGATCAGTTGGCGGCCGCAGGAGATAAGCGGGCGGTCAAATTGAAAAAGCTGACCGAACAGCCTTCCGGTTTTCTGGCTACGATTCAGATCGCCATTACGCTGTCGGGCTTTTTGGGAAGTGCGTTTGCGGCCGATAACTTTGCCGATCCCATCGTATCATGGCTGGTGGACTTGGGTGTAAAGATACCCGTTCCCACTATGAATACTGTCGCGGTTATCGTGATCACCCTGGTGCTGTCCTATTTGACACTTGTGCTCGGTGAATTGGTGCCGAAACGGCTGGCTATGAAAAAAGCGGAACCCGTGGGGCTTGCTTTGGCCTCCTTGGTTTACGGCGTATCCCGCGTGTTTTCACCCGTGGTCCGTATGCTGACCGGTTCTACCAATCTGATTCTCCGTATGTTCGGTTTGGACCCCAATGTAGAGGATGACGATGTCAGCGAGGAATCCATCCGTATGATGGTGGATGCGGGCAGCGAGAAGGGCGTTATCGATACACAGGAGAAGGAGATCATCCAAAATCTGTTTGATTTCGATAATTTGACAGTGGGTGAGTTTCTCACTCACCGCACGGAGGTATCCGTGTTGTGGATGGACGAATCCGAGGAGGAATGGGAACGCACCATCCACGAGACGCGGCACTCACGTTTTCCGGTGTGCGACGAAACTACCGATAACGTGATTGGTGTTTTGTCTGCCAAAGCATACTTTCGTTTGCGGGAGAAATCCCGGGAGAACGTGATGCGGGAAGCGGTACAATCGGTGTATTTTGTGCCGGAAACCGTGCGTGCCGACGTTCTATTCCGCCAAATGAAGACCACCCGAAATCACTTCGCCGTGGTTTTGGATGAGTACGGTGGGACGTTGGGCATCGTTACGATGAACGATCTTTTGGAGCAGCTTGTGGGAGATTTGGATGACGATATGCTTGCTCCCGCGAAAGCAGATGAGATCGTGAAGATCGATTCCGGTACGTGGCGCATTGCCGGCACAGCTCCGCTGTCCGATGTGGCTGAGACATTGGGCGTAGCCCTGCCTTTTACGGAATACGATACTTTTGGCGGCCTTGTGTTCGGCGTGTACGGCTCAGTGCCCGATGACGGCGCACAGTTTGAAATCGATGTGAATAATCTCCATGTGAAGGTGACGGATATTTCGGATCATCGGCTGGAAAGCGCGATGGTTTGTTTGACGAATAAAACCGAAAAAACGAAAGAAAGCGAAGAGGAGGCAGATTGATATATGAAAACGCAAAGGTTGACCTTGAAGCAGATACTTATCATTATCACCTTTACGGTGCTTTTGTTCTGTCTGGTGTTGAATCTTTCCACTGTATGGAAAGGAATCGGGAAGTTTTTCCACCTGATCGCCCCGGTCACGTTGGGACTTACGTTTGCCTACATCATGAACATAATGATGCGGCTGTGGGAGGACAAGGTGTTCGCATTTATGAAGCGGTCGAAGAAGAAGTTCGTCCGAAAAATGCTGCGCCCTCTTTCCATCGTTCTGACGGTGCTCTTGTTCCTCGGACTGATCGCGGTTCTTCTTGCCGTGGTTATTCCCGGCCTGCAGGAAGCGTTTATGACCCTTGCCAATAAACTGCCCGGATATTTTAACGACAGTAAGGTATGGATTATCGGCTTCTTGGATGGATTTGGAATCGATACCGAGTGGCTGGAAGAATTCACTGTGGATTGGAAGCTTCTTTCCGACACCCTGTCTTCTTTCTT
>JBGVJO010000003.1:0-2980 GCA_045129535.1 Eubacteriales bacterium | reverse complement strand
GCAGTAAATCCGGTAGTGATGGTCATAGGAATATACTTAATGAGAGATCCAAAGCGACACACGCCCATAAGGATCAGCAGAACACCGGCAAGAATGGTGGCAACGATCAAACCGGACAGCCCGTGAGTAGCCACAATGCCTGCCACAATGGTGGCAAAAGCAGCTGTAGGACCGGATATATTAACGTTACTGCCGCCAAGGAATGCGATAACAAAGCCGGCAATAATCGCAGTATACAGACCCTGCTCAGGCGATACGCCGGACGCGATAGCCAACGCAATGGACAGAGGCAGCGCAATGATGGCTACGATGATACCCGCAACGATGTCATTGATCAATTTGGATACGCTGTACTGCTTACCAAGCATAAACAACTTCGGTTGAAATGTTTTCATAAAATCGACCTTTCTCCGATAAATTCACAACAGATATTATACAACGATGCGGTGGCGTTTTCAATGTGTAATACCACCAAAAATATCCGTATTTGTCGTAAAATAACGGATAGAAAAGATAATATCGATTCATTAAAAGCACCGCCGGCCAAAGCGGTCGGCGGTGTATAGCATTATACGGTTGCAGGCACTCCGGAGAGGGAATCAATTACCTGCCGCAGCGTGTTGGCAGATGCCATTAAAGCTGCATACTCGGCGTCGTTCAGAGGGATGTCCAGCACGTGCTTTACGCCGCCCGAGCCGATAATAGAGGGAATACTCATACAGATGTCATTCAGGCCGTATTGGCCCTCCAAATAGGTGGATACGGGCAATATGGAATTCTCATCCCCGAAGATGGCCTCAATGATGCGCCGCGTTGCCTGAGCGATGGCATAATAGGTGGCGCCTTTTCCGCGTATGATCTCGTAGGCGCTGTTTTTAACGTCGTCATACAACTCATACAGATCCGCCATGCGGTGACAGTTGTGACACAATGGACAGAAATCATCAATATTGATTCCCGATACGTTGGCACCGCTCCACACAGCCAGCTCACTGTCGCCGTGTTCGCCGATGATAAAGGAATGGACGTTCCGGTAATCAACGCCCAGCTTTTCGCCGACCAAATACTTCAGCCGGGCAGTGTCCAGCACCGTCCCTGTGCCAATGACGCGGGAGGGGGGAAAGCCGGATGCTTTGAGCGCCGCGTACGTCAATACGTCCACGGGATTGGACACAACAAGAAGAATACACTCTCTGTTTACTTTCACGATCTGCTTCAGGATATCCCGAAAAATATCTGCATTTCTGTGAAGGAGGTCTATGCGTGTTTCGCCGGGTCTTTGTCCTACTCCCGCCGCGATCACGATCATTTCCGCACTGTCCAGATTCTCATACTCCCCTGAATAAATCTGCATAGGAGATAAAAAGGGAAGACAGTGCCCCAGATCCATAGCTTCACTTTCCGCTTTTAGCTTGTTCACGTCGATCAGCACCATCTCGGTACACAATCCGTGGGACATCAATGTATAGGCCACGGTCATACCCACGTTTCCGCATCCAATGATGCCGATTTTTCTTGTCAAAGCCATACTTATTCACCTCGTTTTTTCTTACTATGCTCGGGGACGTAAGTATGTATGCATGAAAAAACCACCTCATAATGAGGTGGTTTCTGGATTACTGAATATCCACAGTGATCTTTTTGTCTGCGATTTTTGCCGCAGCCTTCATAACAGTACGAAGTGCACGGGCGATCTTTCCATGCTTTCCGATAACCATACCCATATCGCCTTCCGCGACGGTCAAGGTCAGAAGCAATTCATCTTCCTTCTCGGTTTTCGTTACGGAAACCGCATCGGGATGGTCAACGATGGCACGCGCCATATCGGCAAGCACGAGACACAGATCCAAATCTTTACAAGGGATGCCGATATTTTCTTCCATCACTGCTGGTTACCGTTCTTAGCGATGAGGGACTTAACGGTCTCAGTGGGCTGTGCACCGTTCTTCAGCCACTTCTCAACCTTCTCGTTGTCCAGCTTGATCTCAGCGGGGGTCTTCATAGGATCGTAGTAACCGATCTCCTCGATGAAACGACCGTTGCGGGGGTAACGGGAGTCTGCAACAACTACGCGGTAGAAGGGGGTCTTCTTTGCGCCGATTCTCTTAAGTCTGATTTTAACTGCCATTGTAGGGATTCCTCCAAAAAATAAAATTATTGATTTTGTTATATAAAAATCCGTCAGAAACTGAACGGCATTTTCATCTTGCGTCGTTTGCCTTTACCGGTCATTCCGCCCAGCTGCTTGAACATTTTACTCATTTGTTCAAACTGGCGGAGGAGCTTGTTGACTTCCACAACGGAAGTACCGCTGCCGGCAGCAATGCGTTTTTTGCGGGATGCATTTATAATATCCGGCTTTTGCCGCTCCTTGGGGGTCATCGCCAGTATGATCGCCTCTGTTCTGCCCAGCGCCTTTTCATCGATCTGTGCATCCTTCAAGGCTCCCGGTTTCATTCCGGGAATCATACCAACGAGCTGCTCAATGGATCCCATGTCCTTGACTTGCCGGAACTGTTCCAGAAAATCATTGAGATCAAAGGTGGACTCGCGCAGCTTGCGCTCCATTTCCTCCGCCTTTTTTTCATCGAATGCTTCCTGCGCCTTCTCAATCAAAGAGAGGACGTCGCCCATACCCAAAATACGGGAAGCCATACGGTCGGGATGGAAGGGCTCAATCGCATCCAATTTTTCGCCGGTACCAACAAACTTAATGGGCTTGCCGGTAACGTGGCGTACGGAAAGGGCAGCACCGCCTCGGGTATCACCGTCCATCTTGGTAAGAACCACGCCGGTGATATCCAGGAGATTGTTAAAGGATTCAGCCACGTTGACCGCATCCTGACCCAGCATTGCATCCACAATGAGAAGAATCTCGGTAGGGGAAGCCACTTCCTTGATGTTGGAAAGCTCCGCCATCAGCTCTTCATCCACGTGGAGGCGTCCGGCCGTGTCCAGAAAGACCATATCGTTGCCGTGC
>JBGVJO010000002.1:0-6387 GCA_045129535.1 Eubacteriales bacterium | reverse complement strand
GCGGAGAAGAATGGCGATGTCGCCGGGGACCAGCGGAGTGCCGTCCTCACGGCGCTCCCGACCCAGCATGCGGGCGATCCGATCCGCCACGTAGGCGGCCTCATCCACGGCGGAGTCATCCTCGTCCTTCGTTTTCTTGGGGAGAATGCGTACCTCCACGGGATGGGCGGGCTTGGGTGTGTCGCCGTGCTTGGCGTATTTCAACTCGTCGGATTCGGTGAAGGGAATGGATCCCGTGGAGAAAATATGACGGGAAACCATGTTGCCGAAATCGATAACGGACTGATCGCATCGGAAATTTTCCTGCATAAACAAGGACGTGGCGGTTGCGTGGGGATCTTCCTCCTCGGTGGGCCATGCCCGACGGTAGGAGGAGAACACCTCCGGCTCCGCACCGCGGAAGCGGTAGATGCTCTGCTTGATATCGCCTACCATGAACCGTCCACCGCCGCCCTGCGCCAGGGCGGAGAAGATGCTGTCCTGCAGATGGTTGGTGTCCTGATATTCGTCGATGAAGATGTAATCGAAGGATTTGCCGGCCTGGACAGCTGCCTCTGTGGGATTGCCGTCGCTATCCGTGAACAATCGGGCGGTCAATTCCTCCAGATCGGTGAAATCCACCATACCCCGCTCCCGCTTGCGGGCGCGGAGGGTGTCAAAATAGATACGCAGTACCCGTGCGATGGAATGGGCTACCTCGGCGGTACGGGCGCAGGCCACGGCCGTCTCCTCGGCGGAGAGGGCGAAGGACTTTGCCTTCCAGCCGTCGATTTTGGAGAGGAAATTCTTTCTCTGCGTCTGAAAATATGCGATTTCCGGCGTTTTATAGCCGTTTTTCAGCCGGATCAGCCCGGGTGGAGCGAATCCCAGCAGAGCGGCTCGCATAGCACTGTAGGAGCCTTCCTCCGCTGCGGCAAGCAGCTGCTGGGCCGTGGCGAGGCAGACCTTCACGTCGGGGAGATATTTTTTCGCAAGCTCGTCGTCCTGAGAATAGTCCTCTTCTATTTCTGCAAAATAGGCCGCGTAATGGCGGGCAAAGCGGAGGACGGCAGTCCGTATTCCGGCTCCTGCCGGTGTGGTGATAAAATCTCCCTCGGCCCGTGCAAGGGAGTCCGCCAGAGCATCCAGTGTGGAGACGTCCATACCGGCGGAGGTCATGGCCTTTGCCAGCTTCAGTAAGGCGTCGTCCAGGGAGGCCTCATTCCGTGCGCCGGCCAGCGTGTCTGCCAGAGTAATGAACCAGTCCTCCCCCTGATCGAACAGATCGGAGAGCACGTCCGTCATCACCTGATTACTCAGATTCTTCACGTCCGCCTCCTCGGCGATGGCAAAGCCTGCCGGAAGACCCAATTCGGGAGCGTGAGAGCGGAGCACTTCCAGACAGTAGGAGTGGATGGTGGTAATGCGGGCGCGGCCCAGATCGTACAGTTGGCGATTCAGACGGCTGTTTCCCGGATCCTCAGAAAGTGCCCGGTTCAGTCCCCGGCCGATTCGTTCCCGCAATTCAGCGGCGGCCGCCCGTGTAAAGGTAACGCACAGCATGCGGGAAATCTCCGCTGTGGAGTTCTCATCGGTGAGGAGCCGTACGATGCGCTCGGTCAGGGTGGCGGTTTTTCCCGATCCCGCGGCAGCGGAGAGAAGGAGTGCGTCGCCTCTGTAGTCTATGGCTTTTCGCTGTGCGGGTGTCCAACTCATATTACTCACCGTCATCACCTCCTGCCGTGCGGCAAACTTCTTTCATTGCACAGTATTTACAGGGATCCTCGCTGTGGATTACCCGGGGCACGGCACCGGCGGCGCCGGAGCACATTTCCGTACCCACCCGGGAAATAGAGGACAGCATGGTTTGCTCCAGTGCATCCATTTCCTCGGGAGACAGATCTGCGTTGGAGCGTTTGTTGTCTATGCGATAGGGGATATATTTTCCCTCCAGATTTGCTTCCATGGCCCGCAGAACCTGCTCGTCATCGGTGAGAATACCGGAACGGTCGGCGTTCTTTTCTGCCAGTGCCATGGCGTCTTCCCGGGAGAGAGGGGCGTCCGCATCGGTTTCGCCGGGGCGGGCGCTGAGATAAATGGCACCGGCGGCGCGGACTTCTCCGTCCGTCTTTCCCGTCAGCTTTTCGCGGAAATCACCGGGAGGACAGCGCAGCACGGAGAAGAGATAGAGCAGAAGCTGGATATTGATGCCGATCTCCACGTCATCCCGATGGAATTTTTTGGAGCCCGTTTTGTAGTCCACCACGCGGACGTAGGTGGTACCTCCGTCCTGCCAGGTGTCCAGACGGTCCACGATGCCCGTCAAGGCCACGGTGTGGCCGTTTTCGGTGGGAACGATGGTGGGCGGTACGGAGGTTTCCCCCTCGATGCCCACGGGCAATTCAAAGAAGGCAGGACGGAATTTGCTCTGGGCAAATTCCCGGGACAAAGAGGAGAGAATGGGATACACGCTTCGCGTCAGACGGGAGAACAGGTACTTGGCTCTGCCTGTGGGATCGCCCTTGGGCAGGATCTCCCCAATCACCTGTGTGACGATTTTATCCGTTTCGCGGCGGATTGCGTTTTCCTCGGTGGGGAGTCCCTCGTCGCCGTGGGCGGCAAAGTACAATTCCAGCACCCGATGCACGAAGGTGCCCACGTTGGTCTGGGCCAGGGAGGCAGTCTTTTCCTCGTCCAGCCGCATCAGATATTTACAGTAGTACCCAAACTGGCACTGGATAAAGGTGTCCAGTCGGGATTGTGTCAGGGAAATTTCCCGGGGAAAGAGCAGTGCGGCCGTTTCCTCGCTGACGGCTTCATTTGTTGCCCGCAAAGGACGGATGGAAACAGCCTCCGCTTCCAGGGCGCCCAGGCGGATCAGTGCCTCGCCCGCATCCGTTCCCCGGAGAAGGCGGGATTGCTCACGCACGTCGGCGGGGGTAAATACGGTGTGCTCAGCCGGCCACGCGGCGAAATTTTCCACATTCAGATCGGGCAAAAGGGTGAGGATCCGTTGTGCCGCCAGGGAGGGCGCGCACGCGTCACCGCCGTCCGTCATGGGCAAAAGCAACGTGACGGAATCGTGAGCCAGGCAAAGGGCCCGATAGAACCAAAGAAGCTCCTCTTTCATACGGTCTTCCGTTTTGGCGGAAAGGATAACGCCCTCCCCCTCCAAAAGGATCTTGTCCGCGTCGGAGAAGAAGCCGTCGTCGGCGGTGGCGGCGGGGAATTCTCCCTCCACCACACCGGCCAGGATCACGTGAGGGATCTCGCCCAGGCGGACCTGATCCGCACTGCCGATGACTACCTCGTCCATCCCGCCGGGGATGGAGCCGATGTGCATGGAAGCGAATACCTGACGGAGCAGAGCCGAGAATGCCTGCGCGTCCGCCTGCGCTTCGGGCAAGGCTTCCGCCAGCACGTCCAACGCCTCCATCAGCATATCCCAAAGCTGGGCGCTTTCCGAGGCTTCCCTGGCCCGGCCTTCCTTGGCCAATTCCTCGGCGGTTTTATGCAGAGTGTCCCATACGCGGAATTCGCACAGCAATTCGTAGCACGCCCGTGCAATATCGGGCACGGGGGCGGTGGTGTGGGAAAATACCTCCGCGAAATGGGAAAGGGGCGGAATCAACTTGTCCCGGGCGCTCCCCGCGTGGGTGAGGATCCGCTTGCCGCGGGCGCTCACTTTTTCCACGTATCCGTCGGGATTGCCGTTCCACGGTGCGGAGAAGGATCGCTCCCCGCGGATGTGCCAGGTCTGGGTATACAATTCCAGCGCGTCGCATTCCGCATCGGTAAGGGAGCACAGCCCGGTTTTGGCACAAAGGATCACGTCCTCCCGCCGCCATCCGCCGCTGACCACGGAAAGAGCGGCAAGGAGCAGGCGGGCGGCCGGTCGGGTGCTTACGTCGGTTCGCTCGGAAAGGAAGTGAGGGATGCCGTGGCGGGCAAGGGCCGTATCCAGAATACCCCGCAGCTTATCGGCACTGCGGGCAATGACGGCGATCTCGCCGTAGCGGGCACCGGATTCCACCAGGGAGCGGATGCGGCAGGCGATGGCCTCTGCTTCCGCATACCGATCCGCCGTGCGGATCATCCGAATGGAGCTCGGATCCTCCCCGGCGTGGGTATAGGGTGCAGCGGTAAAATCCCACAAATGCTTTTCCAAATAAGCGAGGCGCGGGGAGCCGGCCCGATGGTTTTCGCTCAGTGATACGGTGGTATATTCCCGTCCTGCCTGTTTTGCCGCATCCTTCATCTTCTTATAGAAGGAACGGGGGGAGGCAAATTGAGGCTCCTCCGTTTTTTCGGCGGGGCAGGCAAACGTGATGCACACACTCTCCGCCTGGCGGAGAATGCGATGCATAATCTGATCCTCCACGGGGGTGAGGGAGAAGAAAGAATCCACGAATACGTGGGAGTTTTCAAAGAATCGATCGGTCTTCAATCGCTCTGCCAGGTGGGCGAGAGCATCCTCGCTGTCGTCGTAACGATCACTTACCAGCTTGTTGTAGGTGGCGGCAATCAGGGAAAGATCCCGTGCACGGGCAACCAGGTGCGCGCCTTCGCCCTCCGACTCCAGTCGGTCGGCGGCTTCCTGCAGCATCAAGGGGGTGACACCGCTCCGCTTCATCTCCGATACGGCGGACAGAATGGCGGGGGTGGTGCGCTCCGCCCGCTTTCCGCCGTACACCTGAAGGGAATCCGCAAGGGATCGGATGGCCGTCCACATAAGGGCGGCTTTGCCGCCTTTGGTGATGCAGTTTTCTGCCAATCCGCCGTACATGCGTCCTACCAGATTACACAGACGGGTGAAGCTGACGATCTCCAGATGAAGAGAGGCAGACGGGGGCAGAGCCCGCGCCACGCGGGTCTCCCAGATCACGGCCTGCTGCTCCGGCACGATCAGAATCAGCCGACCTTTGCCTTCCTCCAGCGCGCGGCGGATGGAGGTAAGGATGTATTCACTTTTGCCGCTTCCGGCGCGGCCGCATACGAACTCAATCATTTTTTCTCCTCCATGGCGTGCAAATTGCGCAGCATTGTTTCCTTGGGCCGCCAGCCAAAGGCGTAGGCGGCGTAGGTATCGTTGTCCATCGCCTCTACCGCATCGGCCGTCAGGACGGACAACCGATTTTCCCGGAAATAGGGAATGGTTGTGTCGATGGTGTGGGCTTGCATTGCCCGCTTCGTGTGGGGGCAAGCCGTTTGACAAACGTCGCAGCCCCAGGCGTACTCCCCGGTGCGGAACAGACGGAGTTCTTCCTCGCCCCATTTACCCTTTTTCTGACCGATGGCGGACAGACAGGTGGTGCGATCCCACCCGATGCATCCGCCGGGGCAGGCGGCACCACAGGCGCCGCAGTGCTCGCAGTGCCGGATCACGCCGTCCCCGCAGGGGATTCCTTCCGCCTCCATTTCGGCGGGCGTGAGGGTGGTCAATAATTCGAAAAGGAACACAAAGGAGGAGTACCTCTCCGTGATCAGCAGTCCGTTGTCGCCGATCACGCCCAGCCCCGCCATGGCGGCACCGATCACTTCGTTGTAGGGGGAATGATCCGCGAAGGCGGCGGCCTTTGCCTGCGGGTGGCTCTTCTGCAGTATGTCGGCTGCACCGTCCCCTAATGTGCGGGCAAAGGCGTGATAATCCCGTCCCCGGGCGAACATGGCCAGGTTGGAGGATTCGTCGGACACGTAATAAGGGATCGCCGCGAACACTACGGTGCGTACGTCGGGCAGGGCTTTGAGCAGATGAGGGTGAATCACAGGCAGGGCGTCCGCGGGCAGACAGGCAACCAGCTGAACTCCCGCAGAAATAAAATAATCGTGCAAACGCATAATTCACGCCTCCTTTTTCGGTATGGTACTATTATAACAGATTCTATGGGACAAAAAAAGACCATAGCGGCAGAAATTCTTCCTATTTATAATATAAAAGGAGCGGCGGAACGCAGTGAAAAAATATTTTGAAAAAAGTGAAAATAAGTGTTGACAAACAGATGTGAAAGTGATATACTATACGGGTCGCCTACGGAAGGCAAGTCAATCACTGAAAAAGAAATTTGAAAAAGTTTCAAAAAAGTATTGACAAGCCGAGCGGTTGGTGATATAATATACAAGCTGTCCGCGAGACAGCGAAGCTCCTTGAAAATTGAACAACAAGACAACGCTATTTCCTTAACAGGAAATAGACAAGACTCCAAAAAATTCTTTTGAATTTATTTGAACTCTTATAATTAGTAAAGAGCCAAAAACAGCTCTGAAACGGATGTTATCCGGGGAAACCCGGTTAATATACAATTTTTCAGAGAGTTTGATCCTGGCTCAGGATGAACGCTGGCGGCGTGCATAACACATTCAAGTCGAACGGTGACGAGGACTTCGGTCCTCTGATCAGTGGCGGACGGG
>JBGVJO010000001.1:0-2173 GCA_045129535.1 Eubacteriales bacterium | reverse complement strand
AATACTGGAAAGGAATCTGCTGATAGGGTCTGGTGCCAACGAACTGAGGAACGACCGGCTGCATCGTTTCAAAATCCAGGAAATAAAGCGGAAAAGACAGAGAATCCAGGTACTTTCGGATACCCTCCTTATCCACATGCGGCTCACACTCGTGCAGCTCATGGTGGATCTGTAAAGCACGGACGGAGTTTTTCATCTCTCCATCCCGCAGCACGTCCTCGAAGGAAACCACGCCTCGCTGATAATACGCCAGTGCTTTCTCGAAGGTGAAGCGATAGAGCTCAAACACCGATGGCTTCGGCAAATGGGCGGTACAGTAATCCCAAAAGGCACAGTCATACGGGGAACGGCATCCAACGGACAGATCGCACACGGGCGCCTCCGTACCGGCAAGCACCTGCTCCGCTGCCACGATATTCTGTTTCACCGAGGGATACTGCCCTTCCACCTCATCCGCCATATCGATGATCTTGAAGAACTTGGCGATATCCAAAGCCCCATCATACACGTACTCGTTATTAATGCATACCAGATACGTTCCGGTTATATGAACACCGCATTGTTCCAGCACGTATTTCTGGTATGCGATATCTGTGGCGTATATAAGGGCGGCGTGGGTAGAGCTCTTCACCTCGTAGATAGCGTATCCGTCTTTATCTTTTTTGAGGATATCCACCGCACAGTAATTTCCTTTATAGGAAAAGGATGCTTCACAGATGATCTCCTCGCCGGCACGGATCAGCTCCTCAGTGCAGGTGATCATTCGTGAAAGATCCAATCTTCCGTCCGGGCGATAGGCGGTAACCTCCGTGAACTTGCCGAACAGGCCCATGGCCATATCGCCGATCGCGTTTCCTGTTTCCATGCGGGCCGCCAGTGCCGGATCCTCCGGCGCCAATTCAGGACGGTTGACCCGCAGCCACAGACATTTCGGACATTGCGTAAACAGACAGTATCTCGACTTGGAAAGCATAGACGTCTCCTTGCAGCGTGGATTTTGAAGATTTCCTGACTACAGTATAGCACAGAATCCGACATGTTACAAGCAATTGCACCGCAACACAGATGCTCTGTTTTCTTCCCCTCAAAGGTGATATAATAATACAAAAAACACGCAAGGAGAACATACATGTCACCCGAGTTGAAGAACTTTTTGAACAAGCACATCGCGGACATTGAGAATGAGGAAACAGACAAGCTCGTTTGCCGGGAGGTTATTGAAAAAAAGCTTTTGGATGAGCTTTTGGATTTTCTGTACGATTGCGGCGCGCCGCTGTCCGTAGGTGCAGTAACCGATCAGCTGATTAAGTATTACGTACAAAGTAATCCGGAGCTCACGTCAGAAAAGAAAGAGAGGCTGCTGCTGAAAATTTGCTATATGATCAACAAGCATCAGGCAATGCTTGTACGTACAATTCTGGAAGAATTCGCGTAAAGTAAAACCCGCCGCAGAAATGCGGCGGGTTAATTCGATTGTCAGCGGCTGTGGATTTTACCTGTACCAAACATCCGCGGTACAAGTATCCTGCGAAACATAGGAGAGCTGCTGCCACAGTTCCTTTGCGGAAAGTTGCTCTGCGATGGAATTTATTGCAGATATATCTTGGGTGTTTTTCGGCATCCGGAAATATGCAAACACCATTTCCGCATCTTGAGGGAACACGTGCACGTTATCCATCGTTCCACTCAGGTACCGCAGGTTTTCCCCGTTGAAAATATGCGAAAGAATATCTTTCATATCTAACGCTATGTACCAATTCGATGTATCGCGGTAGCCGTTTTCTATCAATGCCGCGATAGTGTTCAGGCACTTGTCCGCATCATTTTCCGAGTCACACACAATCGTGCCGGAAACGGCATTTGCATTTTCGCTGCCGCCGTACGCTACGGGAATATTGGAAGGATAAAAGGTGTACATGCATTTGTTTGATTCTGTTTTCAATTCACAACAAATGTTATTTTCAATAACAGCGGTTTTAATTATAATTTACACTCCTTTTATTTAAATCAAACGGTATTCGTTTTTCATATTGGTACTACATGCGGTCTTGTTTGATGTGAGTGGTTCCCGCTCCGCTTTTGCATATTCTATTATAATACAGATTTCTTTCAAATACTATCCGCATCCATATATTTCCTTCCATATCCGTAAAATGAGGCATCCGTTGCACTA